>CAZILJ010000001.1:0-1820 GCA_964539915.1 uncultured Acidobacteriaceae bacterium
GAGGTAGCGCACCATATCCGGCTCGATATCGGCGGCAAATATTTTGCCTTCCGGAATGTGCTTTGCAATCCGCACGCTGAAATACCCGGTGCCCGCACCGATATCGGCGACAAGCGACGCGCGCTGACCACGATCGATGGCGGCGGGAACAGAAGTGCCGCGTTCGGCGAGGACGAGCGATCGTCGTGCGAGCGAGGACGGCTTCTAATGAAACAGGCGTCCGGAGTCGATAACGACCGTCTGGCCAGTCATGGTCTCGGTGCGGCACATAGCGACCACCATGTCGGCGCAATCGTCCTTGTCGGCGGCCTTCTTCAGGAGCGATCCGGACGCGGAGCGCTCGATCTGCTCGGGACGGAGATTTGACGTCGCGCGCGTGCCTTCCAGCAGGCCGGGTGCGACACAGTTGACGAGCGTCTCCGGCGCCAACGCCACAGCCATGCAGCGCGTGAGGTGGATGAGGCCAGCCTTCGAGACAGCGTACGCAATGGACGAGCCCATTGGCCCGAGCCCGGCCACCGACGCGACGTTGACGATGCGGCCCTGGCCGTGCGCCTTCATGATGGGTGCCACCGCCTTGATGAGGCGCATTGGCCCCGTCAGATTGACATTCATGATTTTATCCCACACCCCGAGGGTAAGATTGTCGAGGTCCGTGAAGGGGATCGACTTGTTATAAGCGGCGTCGTTGACGAGGACGTCCAGACGGCCAAAGCGTATGGTCACGTCGCGGATCAGTCCCTCCACGGCCGCCCCATCGGTTACATCGCAGGAGAACGCCGCGGCGTTGATCTTATGGCGCGATGTCAGCTCCCTGGCCACGGCCTCCGCCTCGTCGCGGCTTTGTGCGTAGATGACGGCGATATGCGCCCCTTCCTTCGCCAGCGCGTGACAAATGCGTTGCCCGAGCCCACCGTTGCCGCCGGTCACGACGGCGACCGCGCCCTTAAGGTCCACAACGCCCTCCTCCGTGCCGGTGCCCTTTTGTCGCGCCGCGCACACGAACCGCAGCGCATTCACCGCCGCTCCTGCATTGGGGAAGTACACGGAGCAGTCATTGCACACCGCGCCGCGCAAGTGACGGAAGTTGTCGTGTCCAGCGGGGATTGGCAGGCCGGGCAGGGCACGCCGAGGCGCCTGGCACCGCCAAATGTTGTCCCTACGCTGCCGACGGAGTTGAGTCCGCCGTCGCAATCGTGTGGTCTTCAGTGACGTCGATCACGCCGGGGACCGGCTCCTCGGTCACGTCGATGATCGTGTCTTCGACCGGCGCCTCCACTACTTGGTTCAGCGGTTTCCTTGACACCTTGGTTGCCGCAACTTTTGGTGCCCGCTGTCTTTTTGTCATGGATCGGCGAGCAACTCCGCCGGCACGCCGAACCTCCAACTTTACTTTTTTCGCCGCGGCTCGCCGTGCTGCCGACTTGCGCTCAACCTTGGCGCTTGCCTTGCGTCGTTTTGAACCTTTTTTGCGTGTCGCAACCTTTGCTTTGGCCATCGCCTTCTCCTACCGAATATGCAATCAAACAGTCTCGAAACGGGCCAACTATCACTGCTCCCAGTGATTCGCCACAATGGAGGTTCGGCGATTTCGAGCGCGCATCGTGCGCCAAGATGGCGAGTGCGGCTCAAAAGCCCGGACCCGAGCAGGCCATCCCGGAAAATTATCAGCCGATTTGCGCGTCGGTCAGCGTCACATGATAGAGCCGCCGGCGGCCCGGGGGTGACTGTCACCAATGGCTTTTTTCTCATTTGCGCGCCAGCCGAATACCCAAAATAAAGCTGTGGATAATTATCGTAATGAAAACAACGTCCTTGCG
>CAZILJ010000002.1:0-1757 GCA_964539915.1 uncultured Acidobacteriaceae bacterium
TGCGCGAGCCCTTGTCTTCGTTGCGGCGCGCGGATGCGATTGTGTTGGCGAGCGGCGCGTCGGCAGAAGCGTTTCCGGTGGAGGGAAAGCTGGTGTGGCGGGTGCGGCGTGGGATTATGCCGGAGAATGTTCCGCCGCGGCCGGTAGTGTTTTGCGGTATCGCCCGGCCACAGAATTTTGTGCTGCAACTGCGGGCGGCCAATATCGAGCCTGTGGCCGAGGCCTTTTACCGCGACCACCATGCCTACAGCGAAAAAGATGTTCGCGAACTGCTGCAATTGAAGCAGAAGAGCGAGGCCGGTGGCTTCGTGACCACCGAGAAAGACGCGGTGAACCTGAGAGGCTATCTATCCGTTCTCGAGCCGCTCGCGGTTGTGCCCGTGAAAATGGAGCTGTCTGACGCAGCTAGCGCCATCGATACCATGCTCCACAAGATCGACGAACGAAAGCGCCAGGCATGAGAGAATCGGTTTCGTGGCGCCGCCGTTTCGGCGGCTGTCGCGATTCGCCCTTGTGGCATTCCGAGTGCCAGTCGGCACCGCAAGTTGAAAATAGTCTCAGCCATGACCAAGCGTCTCAAAGAGGCCGAACGTCTGAAAAAGATCGTCGAGGCGTTCCCTAACGTCACGGTGACCGTGCTCGGAGACTTGGTGGCAGACGAGTTTGTATTCGGCGAGATTTCGCGCGTCTCGCGCGAGGCTCCGGTCCTCATCCTGAAGCATCGCGAGCGGACCGTTCTTCCCGGCGGCGCGGCCAATGCCGCGAATAACCTCGCGGATCTGGGAGTGAATGTTCTGCCGGTTGGCATTGTGGGAGACGATGAACCCGGGCGGATGCTGCTGAAATATTTTCGCCACAAACGCATTCCGGTAAGCGGCGTGCTGAAGGACAAGAGTTACACTACGGTTACGAAAACGCGCATTCTGGCAGGGATGACGCACAATGCCCGCCAGCAGGTCGTCCGCGTCGACCGCGAGCCGCAGCAAGCGCCTAGTGCTCATTTGACCCGAGAGCTTTACCTGGCAGCGAGGAATTACGCGCATGCCTCCGACGCGTTGCTCGTTTCCGACTACGGATATGGCGCAGCCACTCCCGCGATCGTGAATGCGTTGCGGGAAAAGGGCAAACTCGGGCCGGCGCCGGTGGTTCTCGATTCGCGGTACCGCCTTTTGCAATTTTCCGGCGCAACCGCAGCTACCCCAAACGAAGCGGAAGTGGAAGAAGGTCTCGGCGTTCGAATTGGCCACGACTGGAACAAGGTAATCGCCGCAGGGGAACAACTGATGACGCGCATGAAGCTGCAGTCCCTGCTGATCACGCGCGGGCGCGACGGGATGGTGGCATTCGATCACCAGCACAAGCCGGTGGACATTCCGATTTTTGGTTCGGACCAGGTGACAGACGTCACCGGTGCGGGCGACACCGTGATCGCGACATTCACGGCTGCACTTGCTGCGAGTGCCACCACGGAAGAGGCGGCGCAGCTTGCGAACTACGCCGGAGGAATTGTCGTGATGAAGCGTGGCACGGCAACGGTTTCCCGGGCAGAGTTGCTGTATGCGATTGAGCGGACGCCGCCGGCGACGCGACCTCATTGAGCGCACACCGTTGAGAGCAGATCATTGAATGCGAACACCAAAATCCTGAGCCGCATAGAGCTCCGCGCGCGAGTCGAGGAATGGCGGCGTGCCGGCGATCGGATCACGCTCGCCAACGGTAACTTCGATCTGCTGCATGTTGGCCATGTGCGCTACCTC
>CAZILJ010000003.1:0-1963 GCA_964539915.1 uncultured Acidobacteriaceae bacterium
CGAAGGCCGATAGCCGAAGGATCTATGGGGCGTTCCGTGAGGCGGGCGGCAATTTTTTCGATACCGCCAACTTTTACACCAACGGGACCAGCGAGACCTTGCTCGGTGAATTCATCGCTGGCCACCGCGAAAGCGTAGTACTGGCGACCAAGTACAGTAACGCGCCGCCAGGCAAGGACCCGAACGCGGCCGGGAACCATCGAAAGAGCATGATGCAGGCGGTGGAGGGGAGCCTCAGGCGTCTGAAGACCGACTACATCGATCTCTATTGGCTTCACATCTGGGACGCCATCACGCCGGTCGATGAGGTCATGCGCAGCTTCGACGATCTGACGCGGCAGGGGAAGATTCTCTATGCCGGCGTTTCAAATGCGCCGGCATGGTGGATCGCCCGGGCCAATACGCTGGCTGAGATGCGGGGATGGAACCGGTTTGCGGGATTACAGGTGGAATACAGCCTGATTGAACGGACGGTGGAGCGCGAACTCCTGCCGATGTCCAAGACATTGGGTCTGGGCGTTACCGCATGGTCGCCACTGGCGGGCGGCTGGCTTAGCGGCAAATATTCTGAAGACCGCAAAACCGGCGGCCGCCTTGACGAGCAACAGTGGCGCGACAACGCTCTGGAGGTCAACGAAAGATCCAAGTCTATCGTCGCTGAGGTGGCTACAGTTGCGCGCGAGACATGCTGTTCGTCAGCGCAGGTGGCGCTCGCGTGGTTACGCCATCGCGATGTGCCCGTGACTCCCATCATTGGCGCGCGAGAGATCGAGCAGTTAAAAGACAATTTAGCGAGCCTCGATTTGAAACTCACGGCCGATCAGCGCAAGCGGCTGGACATGGTCAGCCGCATACAGATGGGATTTCCGCATGACTTTCTGAACAAGGAACTGGTGCAGGCATTCTCGTTCGGCGGCCTGAAAAATTCTATCGATGCGCCATGAACTTGCGGAGCGCGGCAGACAGGCGCCCGCGCGGAACGGTTCAGGTCTCAGATTGACCGAGGGATGAGGTAAGCAGCAATTTGCGTCCAAAGCCAGTGTGCTAGTCTGGCGGGCGAAAGGAATGCAGGAACTGCCCCTCTTTCATGTTGCTTATGAAAAGTTCGCGACAGATGCACGTAATCCTGAAGGCCTTGGCTGAGCCGCGTCGAATTGCCATCCTCACCCTGGTCCGCTCGCAGCACGAATTGCGCGCCGGTGAAATCGCCCGGCACTTCCGCTCGACCCGTCCAGGGATCTCGCAGCACTTGCGGGTCCTGGCCAATGCTGGCCTGCTGTCGGAGAGACGCCAGGGAACGAGCAGGCTTTATAGCCTGCGCCGGGAGGGCTTCGGCGAGTTGCGGGCTTTTCTGGACAGCTTTTGGGAGGAGAGCTTATCGCGATTGAAGCGGGAAGTGGAAAACGAAGCCCGGAGAGAACGTGGCCTCTGATCGAGTGGTTTAGTTTTGAACCGCAGAATGTCGGCCCGTCACTGTCGGTCGAAGATGTCATTGATGTCATTGTTGAATGGTTGAGAAAGTTTCATAATTTGGCTGTGACCTTAAATTGGTGCGCAATTTTGGTGAGGTGACACATGCCACGGGTGATTGTTGCGATCGGTGGCGGGGAGATAAGAACTAGGGGAACTGCTCCAATTGATCGAGAGACTATCCGCTTAGCCAAGAAGGAGATCCCCAATTTTCTCTTTATTCCAACCGCGAGTTCGGACTCCGACAGGTACTGTGAGGGGGGGACTGCATTAATGCTTTAGGTATGGCCGGGACTTCAGTATTCGTTGCGATTGATTCGTTCGGCGAAAGCGAAGAAGCAAATGGCGCCAAGGCAATCAAACAGCTGAAAGAAGCACCGGCAGTAGTGAACTTTCTACGAAATGAGTTACTGGCACAAGCCAAAGATCCAGCACTTCGGGACGCAATCGATAACCTCTTTCGCGCGGGTGCAAGACTCGGCGACGGTAGTAG
>CAZILJ010000004.1:0-5176 GCA_964539915.1 uncultured Acidobacteriaceae bacterium
ATCTGGCGCTGGCTCAGGCGGTCGTTTATCTGTCGGTCGCTCCCAAATCGAATGCACTTTACGCCGCTTACGGCGAGGTGCAGCAAGATGTCGAGCAAACGGCGGCTGACTCAGTCCCGTTGCATTTGCGCAACGCTCCTACCGGTCTGATGAAGGGTCTCGGCTACGGCCAGGGATATCAATACGCACATGATCTGGAGTCGAAGGTCGCCGACATGCAATGTCTCCCCGACAATTTGCGCGAGCGCGTGTATTACCGGCCTACGAATGAAGGCATAGAGAAGCGCATTCGAGAGCGCATGGAAGAGATAAAACGCCAGCGTTCCCGAGCCAGCGGAAGCGGCCCCGCGGAAGCAAAGAAAGAATCGTAGCCACTCGATACGGCATCATATTTGTAACTGGCTGATTCACATCGCCAACCGTTCGCCCACCCTGTGCGACAAGGATTGGTTCCGATGGTTGCAGTTTCAAGTGCCGCGCACGACGAGTTGGTCCCGGTTCGTGCTCTGCCCGCCGATCTCGTAGACGATCTGCAGCGCGTGCAAAAAGCCGCCCAAAGGATCACCACGATCCTTGACCTTGACCAGCTCATCGACAGCGTGGTTGACGAAGTTACCCAATCTTTTGGCTGTCTCGAAGCGAGCATCTACCTGCACGACGAGGAGCGCAGCGAGATGGTGCTAAGCGGAGTCAAGGGCTGCAGTCTGCATGGCAAAGGGCATCGCCTGAAGATCGGCACCGAAGGCATGGTCGGCTACGTCGCTTCCACGGGGCAGACACGCTATGCCCCCGATGTGCGTACCGATGACTACTATTTCGCCTGTGGAGAATCGACACTTTCTGAGGTCGCCATTCCGTTGCGCGTGGGCGAGCATTTGGTGGGTGTGTTTACGGCATCACATCCGGAAGTGGATGGGTTTCCACGCCAGCAATTGAGGATTCTGCAGGCCCTGTGCGATCACGTAGCGATTGCGATTCACAATGCGCGGCGCTTCCAGTCGGAGAGAGCAGAACGCGCCGTGATGGACCTGGAAGCGCAGGAAGCGCGTGCCATTCAGCAGGCCTTGCTACCCAAGAGCTCACCTTACATTCCGGGATTTGTGGTGTCCGGTTTGAGCGTGCCCGCACGCGCCGTGGGCGGCGACTGGTACGACTTCATTCCGTTTCCCGATGGCCGCTGGGGGCTAGTTTTGGCCGATGTGTCGGGCAAAGGCACTGCGGCGGCTTTGCTCATGTCGGCGACGCGCGGCGTCTTACGTTCGCTGGCCGAAGCCTGCTCCTCTCCCGGGGAAGTGCTGACTCGGTTGAATCAGTTGCTGGTGGATGATTTTCCTGCAGGAAAATTCGTCACCATGGTTTATGCGGTACTCGACCCTTCCAACCGAACGGTCGTGTTCGCCAACGCCGGTCATTTGCTGCCGCTATTCATCGACAGTCAGGGGAAGCGCTTCCTCGATACGGAGCGAGGGCTGCCGTTGGGACTGGGCTGCGGAGACTATTCCGAAACCTCCATCACTTTGTCGGAAGGTTCCAAGCTGCTTTTCTATAGCGACGGCATCACTGAAGCCGAGAATACAAGCCAAGAGGAGTACGGGCTGAACCGCCTCTCGGCTCATGCCGCGAAGTCCGGTTCGTCGGCCGTTACGATTGTGGATGATGTGCGATCGTTCGCCAGCGGTGGCAGCCTGCTGGATGATGCCAGCGTAGTTTTTGTAGGAGTCGGACGCTAGCTCATCGCATCCGGGCGCGATGTTCTTTCAGGATGCAGCGGTCCATCACGACGAAGATTCCAGCCTTACGCGCTTTCTCTGCCGCTCTCTCGTGGATCACATCTTCCTGCATCCAGATCGCCGGGACTTTCAACTGAATCGCCTGGTCAACGACCGCTTCAACAAACTCTGGCCGCCGGAAGATATTCACGATGTCAATCTTCTCCGGCACATCGAGCAATGACGCGTAGGCTTTCTCGCCCAGGGACTCCTCGATGTGCGGATTCACCGGGATAATGCGATATCCGTGGGTCTGCATATACGCCGAAACGCCATGGCTGGCTCGCTGGGGATTACCAGAGAGGCCGATCACGGCGATGGTTTTCGAACGCTTCAGCAGTGCGGCGACAGGATCCGATTGCGGCGGTGAAGCCACGAGCCCTCCGGGGTCACTTCTTGCCGGCCTGATCCAGTTTTTGCTTGAACATTTTGATCGCGAGCTTGCGAATTGTTTCCGACACTTCTTTGTTGCCGGAAAGGTTTTTCAGATCGGCCGTTAATAGATTTTTCATCAAGCCCAAGCCGAGATCGAGCGGTGTCCGCGGATTTGCAACCAGGTTGCGCACCACTTTGTAGTTCTTCATGAAACGGCGCTTCAGCGGAATCTGGCGCAGCACCGCTTCCAGCACGTTCTTTTGGCTGGCAAATTTTTCCACCTCTCCATCAGAGAGTTTGGGTCCTTCGAGTACCGCCAAAGCCACGACTTTTGTGCCGTCACGAATCAGCAGCGAGCGCTCTTCTTTGTTACCCTTCAACGCCAACTGGATGCGCCCCTTCACGTCGAGATGGCTGATTTTCTGGAGCGCGTTCTCGCGTTTGCCGTCGGCATGAGGCTTCTTGGGCGCAGCCGGCTTGGCACTTGGTGCGGCGACGGCCGCGGCAGGCGACGGCGCTTCCGCAACCTCGTGAACCGGAAAATAATTCGCACCCAACAGCTCAACAATTCCGCCAATTGCCTGGAATGGCTTTTCTCCCTCGGCCACGATGTCATGCAAGTGATCGTTGATGTAAGCGGCAACCACCTCGTCGTCTGGGTCCTCGCCTTCGGCGTCGGAAGTCGTCACCGAGTCTGGCATCTCTTCCGCGGCCTCGACATCATCGGGGACAGGCGGGCCATCGTCGGCAGGAGGAGGTTCGGACCGCCTCGCCAACTCCTCGGCTTCCTCGCTTTTCAGGTATGGGCTTGACCGCAGGGCTGCGGTGACGCCGCTCAGCGATCGCAGTCGCGTGCTTTTGAGCATCACCTCGATCGACTCCCGAGTCGCGGAGAGTGCGAGCTTGACCAGTTGCCCCTCGGATACGGAAGGATTTTCAAGAAGCGTCGCGAGCAATTTGGGTCGCAGATTATCGGGGGAGACGAGGTAGTCCAATACTTCGTGCGAAGTCTCGGTATCGGCCGCAGCTGCCAGCGATGCCTTTTCGTCCCATCCGGCAAGCGTCATGCGCGCCAGTTCGCCAAAGACTTTATTGTGGCGCGCGAGGTAGACCAGAATTTCAATATTTTCGGCCGCCGGCAGCTGAAGAGCGCCCCGGGCGGCAAACTGCATCATGTTGGAAGGCAGCTTCGAAGCACGGATTTGATCGATTACGCGCGCCATATTCATGCCTCGACGGCGGATTGCGATGCCGGGCCGCCGGAAATCATCTTTCGCTGGAGCAGAGAATCGAGTTCGCTCATGGCCAGCTCAAAGTCCAGCGTAATGCGATTCCGCTCGTGCATGAGAAATTGATCCCGCAAAGTCCGATAGTACCAAAGAGTGCCCTCGCGTCCAGCGTTGAACCGTGACCAGACGGATTCTCCGATGGCGCGGTAATCGCTGAGAATCGAACGAATGTTGTTCAGCTTATCGGCGGCCGAAACCAGTAGCGTGTCCGCATCTGCCGTTTTCAGGTGCCGCAAATATTTCTCCTTGCGCTCGCGCCAAGGAGCCTTGGGTTCGGTATCGGCATCCGTGCATCCATCGACCACATGGGCAACGCGTTTTCCGAAGCGGCGGCGGACTTGCTTCAGCATAGGCGCCCCTCCGCAGTCCTCAACGACGTCGTGCAGCAGTGCAGCGATCGCGAGATCCTCATCACCTCCCGCCTCCAGCACCAGCGAAGCCACACCCAGCAAGTGCGCAATGTAGGGAATCGTGGACGCCTTCCGAGTCTGCCCGGAATGTTGCTCTGCAGCGAAAAGAAACGCACGCAAGAAGCGCGGACCAATTTCGACCACCTTTTTGTTCGCTAAAGGCTCCACTTCTGGCAAGCGACGCGAGGCATGGGGCACCCGCCGCGATTGATCTGGTTGGCGTTCGGTGGACGGTCGCCGCCTCACGACTTCTCTCCCCGCCGAGCCAACAGATAGGCTCGAATGAACGGCTGTAAATCTCCGTCGAGGACCCGATCTACGTCGCCGACTTCCGTCTTGGTGCGGTGATCCTTGATCATGCGGTAAGGCTGCAGGACATAAGATCGAATCTGCGATCCGAATTCAATGTCGAGTTTTGAATCCTCAATTTTCTTGGTGGCCGCGCGCTTTTTCTCCATTTCGAATTCATAGAGCTTCGACCGCAGCATGCTCATGGCACGCTCTTTGTTCTTGTGCTGCGAGCGTTCATTCTGGCAATTGGCGACCAGGCCCGTGGCGATATGCGTGATGCGCACCGCAGAATCCGTGGTGTTCACATGCTGACCACCCTTGCCGCTGGAACGGTAGGTATCGATGCGGATGTCTTCCGGCTTGATCACGATCTCGATGCTGTCGTCGATTTCCGGAGAAACAAACACGCTCGCGAACGAAGTATGCCGCCGCTTCGCCTGATCGAAAGGAGAAATGCGCACCAGGCGGTGCACGCCGATCTCCCCCTGCAATAATCCGAAGGCGTACTCGCCATTCACTGCGAATGTAGCCGACTTCAGTCCCGCTTCTTCGCCCGGTTGATAGTCATAAAGGACGGTCTCGAAGCCCTGCCGCTCGGCCCATCGCAAATACATCCGCAGCAGCATGTCGGCCCAATCCTGCGACTCGGTGCCGCCTGCGCCGGGATGAATGGTCACGATGGCATTGCGCGCATCGTTTTCGCCAGAGAGCAGAGTCTCGGTTTCGAGCTTATCGATCAGGTTGCGCAGCGATCCGATCTCGTGTTGTAATTCTCCGTCGACATTTTCGCCTTCCTTGGCAAGATCGAAATACGCGGCAATGTCGTCGCTGCGGCGCGCCAGGTCCGCATCGGTGGCGAGCACGTGCTCCAGCCGCTTTTTCTCGCGCATCACGCGCTGGGAGTTTTGCGGATTCGACCACAGATTCGGGTCGGCGGACTGCTTTTCAATTTCGGCTAGTTGCGGACGGAGCTTGTCCGCGTCAAAGATACTCCCGAAGTTCGTGGACCTTCTTGCTCAGCTTCTCGTATTCCTGCTCGTGC
>CAZILJ010000005.1:0-3713 GCA_964539915.1 uncultured Acidobacteriaceae bacterium
GGCAATTGCCCAATCCACAGCTCGCTGCAATTCGACCCTTAACGGTTTCGCCAAACAAAGCGTGATCGATTTTGATGTCGTCCTCGCGGCCTTTTCAGGCTCTCGCATAGGCCAGTTCCGGCGCCCTGAATCCGGACAATCTCTCCCTCAAAAATGAGGACGCTGCTCGCCCGAAGAGGATTCGCTTTTTAATCCCCTGCTTGAGTTGAGCGAATGGAGCGGCGTCGTCGGAGCGAGTGGCATCGGCCAGCCAATCGCGAATCGATGCCAGGTGCTCGGGGGTTACGGGCAGGGGTTCGAAGCAGTAGGTGTGAGGATGGCAAAATAGGATCACCGGCTTGTGGAGCGCGATCGGCGGCGAAGGCGAATTTTGCCAGGAACAGTTTGGATAGCCGTAGTGAAACGTGTCTTCCGAGAGGTCACCCAGTAGGATTTCAGAGATGGCGAAATCGACGGTCTGATTGGCTGATTTACAAACGCCCTGGAAAACAGGGCCCAAGGCGGTGATCTGACCTATGAACAGGAGAGGACGAGCGAAAGAACGAGGTTGCACATCACGATTAGATATTTGTGGATCTCCTGAAAAACGCGGTGGTTGTTGTCCCGCGCGAACAGATTTCCGCGCATGACTCCGGACAGGGCCAAGAGAGACCGAAGGGCACTACTCATGCTCATGATTGGCGCGTTCTGGTTGCGGCGCGTTTCTTTCTTCCTTGCACCTGCCGCAACAGAACCACCACGTGGGCGATAGCGGCGTTGTCGAGATTGAGGCCTTCGGGGGTTTTTGCCTTCAGTCCCACGCAGTCGGCGGGTACACCCAAAAGCTCCGAGACCTGGGTGCGAATTGCGGCTGAGTGGGGACCGATCTTGGGCACTCGGAGAATCAGGCTGGCGTCGATGTTGGCGATGGCGTAGCCTGCATCGCGGACTCGCTTGAGAGCTTCGCGCAGGAAGATGGCTGAATCGGCGCCCTTCCATTGGGGATCGGACGGAGGGAAGAGCGCGCCGATATCGGGCGCCGCGAGGGCTCCGAGCAGGGCGTCGGTGATGGCGTGGAGTAGAACATCGCCGTCCGAATGTCCGCCCAGGCCTTGATCATGAGCGAGCGTGATTCCGCCGATTTTCAGAGGAATGCCGGAGCGGAATTCGTGAGAGTCGAAGCCGTAGCCGATCCTCATGCGGAAACCTTGGCCACGGATGCGCACGGATGCGCACGGATTTTCTTTCTTTCATCGTCGAAAAGCAATCGGCGGAATTGTGGGCGCATGCCGAAGTTAAGTAACCGGCCAACTTCGATTTCGGAGGCTTTGAGATTGTGAAGAAGCTGCCCCTCGTGGGCGGACTCCAGATTTCGCGCAGCTTTTAGTACAAGCAGAATTTTGCCAGCGATTATCATGTCCGCAAAGTACTGACCCAGTTTCCTGCCACGAAACCGAACGGGCAGAGAAAACTCACGAGCGAGCTGAAGTTCTGCTTCTTCCAAGGCCACGGCCATTGCCTCCGCGTAGGCCGATTCCAGAAATCCCTGTCCCCGTTCGTGGTACACATCGTAAAAGACACCGATGATGGTTTCCCTTAGCCCAGAATGTTTCAGACCAAGAGGCGAGTTCTCCATCACCAAAGTCTACGCCGAGCCGTAAGGATTTATCCGCGCATAGCCGCGCAAACCCGGGGCTCATTTCCCGAAATAGAATTCGGCTAGCTCCATGTCGGCGGGGGTCGTGATCTTTATATTTCTGGGTGAGCCCATGACGACGGCGACTTCGTGGCCGGAGCGCTCGGCCAGCGAGGCTTCGTCGGTGCCCATGAATCCGTCAGCAGCGGCCTCGTCGAAGGCATTCTTGATGACGCTGTAGTGAAATCCCTGCGGGGTTTGGGCGAGAACGATGCCGGCGCGGGGAATCGTGGATTTGACGATGGCGCCTTCGGCAGTGCGCTCCACTTGCTTGACGGTATCGACTGCGGGAAGACCGGCGATGGCGGCGCGATATTTCTTCGCGGCATCGATGACTTGTTCAATGATCTCGGTAGTGACCAGGGGGCGCACGGCGTCGTGCACGAGAACGATGTCGTCGGGGGCCGCAGAAACAGCATTGAGTGCTTGTTCGACGGATTGCTGGCGGTGCTCGCCGCCGACCACCAGTTCCACTTTCTTCTTTTTCAGGACGTCGCCTGCTTCTTTGGGCAGACGTGCGCGGAATGCTTCGATTTCGTTTTCGCGGAGGGCAATCCAGATCTCACTGACCGCATCGACCGCGCCAAACTTGCGGAGCGTGTGAATGAGGATCGGAGTGCCTGCAAGATCCGTGAACTGTTTGGAGGGATGCGGTCTTTTGCTTTTTGTTTTTGCGTCAAGGGCACTGGGCATGGGAGCCATGCGCGTTCCGAGGCCTGCAGCCGGAATAATGACGATGACCTTCATGGCGGGCTGTAAGTATACGGGGTGCTGAGTCGGGAGTTCAAATCTGTGCATTCGAACGGGCATCACCATCTTGGTCGACATACAATGCAGAAATCCCCTCCCCGGGAGACATTTCATGCACTTCGGCCTGCGGGTTTTCAGTGGATATTTTGGAAGGCCGAACGAATTTCCAGCTTGATGGCGGCCGCGGGGTATTGTTGGCCGTGCGAATCTACCGTAGGAAGTCGGCGTTAGAGAGGGCGACCTGGCTATCGCACCTCTCTTCAAAATTTTACGAAGCGCCCGATCTGAAGAGGATTCGCAAGGTTCTGGATGAGAATCCCTCCGATGCTCCAGAAGTTGAGGAATTGGTGCGAACCGAAGACTCCGATTTAACTGACTATCTGAATTTCTTCGAATTCATGGCCTATCTTGAGGGGAGCAGACAACTGAGCAAGAAGGATGTTGAGGCCCTTTTTGACTATCACCTGCGGCTTCTCTCGAAACACAAGAACGTGCGAAGATATGTACTGGACGATAGGAACGGTTACGGCTACCTCAAGAGACTAGTGGCGCGTTTTCCCTGTGAAGATCACAGGATCTGACCATGACTCACCATCTTTTCGTATACGGCACACTCTCTCCGCGCCACGCGCCCCCGGAGATCGCCGCCACCGTACGGCGGCTTCGCCCGGTGGGCCAGGCGTCGGTGCGCGGTCGACTCTACGATCTGGGTGAGTATCCCGGGGCGGTCCTAAGCGAGAAGTCGCGTTCAGTGATTCGCGGAGAGGCCTTCGAACTTCCCGGGGATCGAAGCACGCTGACATCGTTGGACAGCTACGAGGGCTTCGAGCCGAATAACCGGAGTTCCAGCCTGTTTCTTCGCCGGGCATGGCCTGTAACCATGGACGATGGCAAGAAGCTGCGATGCTGGGTGTACGTTTATAACGGGACGATGAAAGCCGCGCAGCCGCTCCGAAGTGGCAGGTATTCAAGCCGAATCTCCCGTCGCGCTGGGAGGGGTCGACCTTCGGCGGCGGCGAAGCAAGTCCGGCGGTTCGACTGATTACGAGGTCCCCTGTTTCGTCTCCAACGCAGTGGTTGCTGGAACGGGCGTCGGCCCAGATCCAGTTAGGGGCAGCGGAGGAGCGGGCGGGGATACTGGAACTGTCTGCCGTGAATAAGCCGCTCGCTCATCCCACTTGCCGAAAATCATCTTCCCCGCTGTAGTCTGCAGCACTGACGTGACAGAAACGTCGATCGTCTTGCCGATCATCTTCCTGGCGTTGTCGACAACCACCATAGTGCCGTC
>CAZILJ010000006.1:0-3629 GCA_964539915.1 uncultured Acidobacteriaceae bacterium
AACCCGGGGCCATGGTCGGCCTGTCCGCCGGGCCCACGCTGGATTCCGCCACTCGTCACGGTGCGGTCCTGGGAACCCTCGGCTACATGTCGCCCGAGCAGTTGCGGGGAGCGGGCAGCGACGCCCGTAGCGATTTGTTCAGCTTCGGGGTTGTGCTCTACGAGATGCTGAGCGGGCAGCGGGCTTTTCGTGGCAAGACCACCGCGGACTCGATTAGCGCCGTGTTGAGAGAAGATCCTCCGGACCTTACGGCTTCGGGCCGTGATGTGCCGCCGATGTTGGAGCGGATCGTGCGTCACTGCCTAGAGAAGGATCCGGCGGCGCGTTTCCAGTCGGCCCGCGACGTCGTTTTCGATCTGGAGACGCTGTCCACAATATCCTCCTCCGCGCCTGCGACCGCTGTCCGGACCCAGAAGGCGCGCAGGACTTGGCTCGTTCCCGGCCTGCTGGGAACAGCCGCCGTCCTGCTGTTGGCTGCTGGCCTCCTGATTGGGCGCCTGAGCGCCCCTCTTCCTGCGCTGCCGCTGTACCATCAGCTCACTTTTGCGCGCGAAACCGTGAGTTCCGCCCGCTTCGCTCCCGACCAGCGCACCGCCATCTACAGCTCCGCCCGTGACGGTGGCGCAAATGAACTTTTCTCGGTTACACCTGACAGCCTGGCTTCACGGGGCCTGGGTCTTAAGGACACCGACGTCGCTGCTATTTCGCCGGCGGGGGAACTGCTGGTCATCCAGCAGCAGCGACAGCTCAAGGACTATGCCTCGGTCGGTGTACTGGCGCGTGCGCCCCTAAGCGGCGCCGCACCCCGCGCTGTCCTGAACGACGTCCAAGACGCCGATTGGGGTCCCGAAGACAAGATCGCAGTGGCTCACTTTGTTGGTGAACGTTTCCGTTTGGAATATCCCATGGGCCACGTGCTGTATGAGACCAGCGGCTACATTAGCAACGTTCGCGTCTCCCCCAAGGGAGACCTCGTCGCGTTCGCCGACCACCCTGTTTTGGGCGATAACAGTGGCACCGTTGCCGTCGTGGATTCCTCAGGTCGGAAGCGGAGTTTCTCTGCTCTGCAAGGGATTATTGGCATTGCTTGGGCGCCTTCGGGAAAGGAGGTCTGGTTCAGCGGTTCCGACATCGGCTTCGCCGCTCACCTGAAGTCAGTGGACCTTTCAGGTCACGAGCGCTTGGTAGCGCGTGTCCCCGGGGGTCTCGCCATCCACGATATTGCCCGTGACGGCCGTGTGCTGCTGAGCCACCAAAATTGGCGCGCGAGTGCGGTTGCTCTGGGCCCCGGCGAGAGTCAAGAGCAGGATCTGACTGTCACCGATTGGACGGTGGTCACGGCACTCTCCCCGGACGGGCGACAGGTGCTTTTGGGCGAGGAAGGTACGGGTAGCCGTTCGGATTATGACATCTATGTGCGTTCGACCGATGGCTCTCCTCCAGTAGGCCTCGGACAAGGTCAAGGTCTCGACTTCTCACCTGATATGAAGTGGGTACTAGCATCTCTTTCCTCGCGCGTTCCCCGCGAACTCTCCCTCATACCCCTCGGTCCAGGAGACCCGCAGCAGATCACGAAGGATGCTATCGATCATGATGACGCGCGCTTCCTTCCGAATGGCAAAGGCATTGTGTTCACCGGAATTGAGCCGGGGCATAAACCACGTATTTACACGCAAGCGATTGGCGATGGCAGTCCGCACGCCATCTCTCCTGAGGGCGTCCGTGGTGCGGTGCCCACCGCGGACGGAAAGTTTGTTTTCGGGTTTGGTGACGCGGTGGCATTGTACCCAGTCGATGGCCAGGGAGCACCGCGGCCGATTCGCGGCATGCATCTGGATGACTCCATGGCCTCGGTCTCACCCGATGGCCGATCCGTGTTGGTTGTGTCCGCGACCAGGAACTCTATGAATGTCTTTCGAGTGGACTTGGCCAGCGGCCGCCGCGTTCTGTTCAAGAAAATCGGTCCGGCAGATCCGACCGGGATCGCCTTCACTATCGGCGGGGCGTTCACACCCGACGGCAAGTACTATGCCTATTGCTACGGTCGCGTGCTGGACGAGCTTTACGCTGTGGACGGCATGCGTTAATGATCCTTATGGAATGAGCTGGCGAATCCGCCCATTTGGTCTCATGCCGGATTCTGTCCGATGACGGGGAAACCAGAAGTGGTAACTGGCGAAATCAGGCGTTAGCACAAGCTTGCGCTTTCGTTCGCCAAAACCCCGCTCAATAAGTGTAATCGGTATTTTTCACCAACTACGCGATCGCTTCCGGCGGAGAACGACTCTTAGAGGAAAACACCAACCAGCGTCCATTCGGTGAAAAGCTGTGCCAGGAGCAAATTTAGCCGAACTTTTCGAATACGTTAACCTCGGCTTTATAGAACTGGATCGATCGGGTCGCCTGAGGCCAGTTTTCAGAATCGTTCTAGCTAGCGGGCTTTGCAATAGAGAGCCGTGACGTCACAATAGGTGCGCGCGCATTCCGCGTCCGGTTCATTAGGCTAGCTGAACCGCGAGCTTCGTGACCGACGCAGGAGGAAATCGGAAAGTCAAGATGTCTCCTCTGACTTCCGCGCTTTGCATCTTGGGCGCGACTGCGTCTTTCTGAGTGAATGTGTTGTGAGCATGGATATCGGCGTGACTGAGAACTGTTGCGGTCCCGCCCTTCAGTTTTGCTCCCCGCACCGTAACTTGCGTGTCGCGCGCTTCGCTCACATGAGGATTGACCACGGTCACTGTGAGTTCCTTGTTACGCAGGGAAGCGGAACCTCTCAATCCCCAAAACGTTGTCGGGTGCCCGTCGCGATCGTAGTTAATCGTGGGCGCGGAGAAAATCGCCCGCAGCGCCTGTCCACCCTGGTGGGCGGCATATATCGCGAACACATGGCCGACAGGAGTGACCACAAAACTGTCTTCATGCGCCAAGTAGAGGCAGTTCAAGCAATTGATTAACTGCGCGCACGCGGCCATGACAACTTTCTCAGGATGGCGATTGAAAATATCCAACGTCATTCCAGTGAAGACCGCGTCGCGCATGGTAGGCATTTGTTCGAGTTGATCGCCGGGAGTTGCCTCGCTGCCGGGGCGATACCACGGGCCCCATTCGTCGACAATTAACTTGACCCAATGTTGCGGATCTTCCTCGCCCATGATTTGCCAGTGCCCGTTGATGAGCGACTCCATCCGGTTGCCTTCGCGCATCAGCTCGTACCAGTCCACCGAATCGAACTTGAGGGCATCGCCGTGGCCCTGAACCCAGTCCTGGGTCTTGCCGCGGCTAAGGTTCGCGGCATAGTGGTGGAGCGCCCATCCATAAACGGAGCGAAGCTCTCCTTTCCCTTTGCGGGCGATCTCCTCGAAGAATCCTCGAGTCCACGCCCAGTTGTTCCCGTCGGGGCCGGAACCAATAAACGACAATTCCTGTCCGAATCGCGGCACCCAGGTCGTGAAACGACGAAACTCTACTGCGTATTCTTGTGATGTAAAGTTCCCCCCGCATCCCCAAGCTTCATTGCCTACGCCCCAGTAGCGGACATTGAAAGGATCTTTGAATCCGGCTGCCGCCCGCATGTCAGCAAGTGTCGTGCTGCCCGCCGGAGAATTGCAGTATTCCACCCAGTGATCGAA
>CAZILJ010000007.1:0-4153 GCA_964539915.1 uncultured Acidobacteriaceae bacterium
CACCCATTGATTATTCTGCTGCTTGAATAAGCCTGAGGGCATCGCGGTGCCCGGGCTCACGGCCTGTGGATCGGTAATCCAGCGCTCCACCCAGTCCGGCTTCAAACGCTCTTTCGCCAGCAGGAAGTTGGGGGCAGTGGCGATCTTGTCATGCGCGGGCTCGCCCGTGGCGTGGCACTTCAGGCACGGCGCCGCGGTGCTCGAGAACAAACTCCGCGCCATGTCCGATTCCTTGGTGGTGAGGGTTGGAACCTGCTCCGGAATATACGGAAGCGGTTGCTGCGACAAGGCTTCGAAGAAGCGCACCAGTTTTCTCAGCTCGTTGTCGGAGAAAGAGAACGTGGGCATGCGGACTTTCAAGTATGGCCGCACGCCGTTGCGGTCCGTATCCGCAGTGCTGAGAGCAGGGTTTGACAGAAACTTTCGCAGCCACTCGGGATCGACGCGCGCGCCTTCTGTGAGAAGCTTCGGCGGCAATTGTTCCTGCGCATCCTGATACTGCTTCAGGCCCATCAGGATGGTTCGCTGGCCGGGGATGAACTGATGGCATCCCATGCAGTTGTACTTCTTGACGACCCACCAGCCTTCCTGAATATCGTGCCGCGCATCTCCGGGCTTGTACAGATAGCTCTGGGGCAGGGAAGTTTCCTGGCTTCCGAGGAGGAAGGTGGTTAGGTCGAGCACCTGATCTTTGGTCAGGTGGAGGTTCGGCATGCGCAGAGCTTCGGTCTCGCTTTTGACTTTGCCTTGATCGTAGATGTTTGGTTCGGCGAGTTTGTGCTCCAAGAATCCTTTGTGGTCGTACCATGGCTCTTTCGCCGGACCGTCAGGCAATCTGGCAAGGTCTTCCTTGTCCTTGATCGGTTCTGCGTCTTTGCCGCCACGCTGCGCGACTTCTGTGAACAATGCGAAATCCAGACGCTCGATCGGTTTGCTGCCCTCATAGGTCAGTTCCGTGCCGATGCGGCCTTCCTCTTCCATGCCGGAAATTTCGTGGCATCCGCCGCATCCGTAGAACCGGACCCACTTCTTGCCTTCTTCTTTCAGGGCAGGATTATCCATGAACGACGCATCCGCGTAGGAGGATGGCTCCTGCTTCTTTTGCGTCATCAGATAGGTGGCGATATCTTCCGCATCTTCCGGACTCAGACGCAGGCTCGGCATCACGGTCATGTTCTGCACTTGCAGTTCATGTCCGTCGTTCGGGCACTTGCTGTGATCCAAATCGAACTGGTAGGGAAGTCCTTTTTTCGCGTAGTCCTCGGGACCGATGTCTTTTTTCTCGTAAGGGCAATAGGGGCGCGTGCGCTGGCGGGCGTTGTGAATCCAGCGGACGAGATAATCGTAGTTCGCTTTCTCGCCCACCCGGGTCAGATTTGCCGCGAACGTTCCGCCCTGGATCTGATCGCCTTCGCCGATGGAGTGGCAGGCGAGGCATCCACGGGTCTGAAATAATTCCTGGCCATGAGCGGCGTTTCCGGGCTTGTGCTTGGGCAGTTCGTCGGTGAAGCCCGATTGCCAGATGTAGGCCGAGATGGCCTGAATCTGGTGGTCGGTGAGCCGGAAGTTCGGCATCTTCGTCGTCGGGCGGAAATCGGAGGGCTTCTTCAGCCACACGGGAATCCAGTTCTTGTTCAGCTTCAGCCGCGCGTCTTTCAGGTTCGGACCGACCTTTTTCTGATCCTGCATCAGGCTATGCGACTGGAAGTCCAGCTGCTGCAAACGGCCGTCGAGTTTGCTGTTGGCGACTCGAAGCGCGACCGCTTTGTCATTCATCTGGTTGGCTTCGTCGTTGGACGCGGCGGCGTCGGCCTGCTTCATCAGGTCCGCCGTGTTCTTCACATTCTCGGTTTTCTGCGTTTCAATCTGCTTGATCTGCTGCCCGACGGAGTTCAGATCTTCGGGTTCTTTGTCGTAACCCTCATAGCGATGGCAACCCATACAGCCGCGCTGGCGGAACAGATCCTTGCCATCGTTGATGGTGTGCCACTGCACATCACCGCTAGCGAGCACCATGTCGGAGGCGTGACAACTCTGGCAGCCCGCTTCCGAGTTCTCTGCGGGATAGAGCGGCCACAGCCAGTGCTCGTAATTGCCGTGTGCTTTCTCGATGCTGGTGGTGGCGCGGCCGTTTCCCTGGTGACAGGGTGAGCAACCAAACTTCTCGGGATCGTGGATCTGGAGCAACTCGGGCTCGGTATGGCTGGCAAGCGCTTTGGCATATTCGTCCGGCTGCTTCTCGCCCTTTGCCACCATGGCCGCGGCCGTGACTTTCAATGGCTCGCGCGTGTTCATGTGGCAAGATTCGCAACGGTCGACGATGTTGGCTTCGGCCACATTGATCTGGACGATGGCCGGATCCCAGTCCGTTGCCCTTTTCTTCAACCCCGAAATTTGCTGCGGTGTCAGATCGACCATGTGGTCCGAGATGTACTCATCCATCTTGGCCTTGGCCGCGGTGGCTGGTTTCAGCACTTCGCCCAGTTCGAGGCTCAACTGGGTCCGGTCGTCGCGGATTTCGTTGTACTTTTCCTCCAATCGGGGAAAGTCAAATCTCTGCTTGCTGCCGTCAGGAAACTCGACGGTGGCCTGCTCGGCTTTGTATGCGTCGATGTCTTTCTGCTTGCTGGCTTTCGCCGAAGCACTTGTGCTGGTCTCCAACTCGTAGGTCAAAGCGTTTACATAGGCGCGGCGGTCGGTGAAGACGCTCTGGACTGCGAGCAAGCGCGCGCTGGCGTCGTCGAGTTTCCGTCGAGCTTCTTCGCCTTGCGCCTTGGAGCTTTGATACGCCTTGTCGTAATCCTGTTTAAGAGCGACGTATTGCGGATCTTGCTCGACAGATTGCTCTGACTTCGCCGACGACGACTTCGCCGTGTTCAGGAAGGCACTGTAGCGATCCTTCCATTGATCCTGAAAGGCCTTCCAAGGGCGTTGTCCCCAGGCCTCGTCGTACAAGGCCCAGAACAGCGTGCCGATCAAAATCACGGTCGCGATCAAATAATGGATTGCGTACGATTTTCCGGTTATCGGATCCTGCTCGGGGATGGGCTTCTCTGGCACCAGATCCTCCAACGAACAATTTCAGATTTCAGATTTTTGATTTCAGATCAAAAAGCCAAGGACTTCGCGATCTGAATCTGCAATCTAAAATCTGCAGTCTAAAATCTCCTCAGACGTTAAACCACGGCGTAATCCACACGTACTTGATATGCCACAAGAGCCGCAGAGCCATCTTCAAGGGCAAAGCAACCATGGTCAGCAGCAAAAACTGCATGATGGAGAATTGCAGCAGACTCATGCGCTGGAAGTCTTTTCCCATCTTCCGCCGAAATAGGGAATACACCAAGCCGCCGCCGACGAGGTAATACCCGCCCACAACGATGGCGCCGAAAATTATTTTCGCCATATTCGACGTCAGGCCGAATAAATCCGGGAGATCGCGGTTCACTTCGTAGATCAAGCGGTTGTGATCCCAGGTTTGCCCCGGCCAGAACCACTGCCAGCCGGGACCGCGGATAAATGTCCCGATGATGATCATCGCGACCCACAGGATGATGAAGCCGAAAAGAAAAGTTGAGATCGAAAACTTGCGTTGCTTCCAGGTGTAATAGCCGCTGCCCAGCGGATTGGTGTCGATGTATGGAATCACCATGAGCCCGATGATGATCATCGTGGGCATTACGACGCCGGCAATCCAGGGATCAAAATAGACCAGCATCTCCTGCAGTCCGAGGAAGTACCAGGGGGCTTTCGCAGGATTCATGGTCAGGTTAGGGTTGGCCGGCTCTTCGAGCGGAGCGTTCAGCGTGATCGACCAGACCATCAAAATGATCGTGATGATGATTGCGGCAAGGAATTCAATGCGCAGGAGAAATGGCCAGACGTGAACTTCCTTGGCCCAACCCGGCTTGAAGGGCCAGGTTTTGCGATGGTGAGTTTTGGCCAGCGCGGCGTCGCCCTCGAGCTGCTCGATCAGTTGATCGTTGGCGCGTGCTTGTTTCACCGCTAGATAAATGTAGAAACCGAGCAGTGGGATCAAGCCTACGATTGGCACGTTGTCGGGCGCCGAGCAAATCTCCCAGATTTGTCGCCAGTCCATATTCTCTCCAACCACCATGTGGCGACAGCCGCCCTCGGCTGTCGGGCCGGGCAA
>CAZILJ010000008.1:0-2642 GCA_964539915.1 uncultured Acidobacteriaceae bacterium
TCTTCAACACCGTATTCCACTCGGTGACAAAATCCTGGTTGTAGCGTTCGGTCAACTTTTGCTGCACCACTCCCAGATCGATCGCCTGCGTGGCCACCTTGCCCAAGACCCATTCCTCCCCGCTCATGTAAAGCGAAGGATTTTTCAAAGCATCCTGCACAAACAAGAATCCCCCGCGCGTAAACGCTCCTTTCACTTTATGGCTGCTCGCAATAATGCCGACAGAATCCTTGTATTGGTCGTTAAAACTCATGTCAGGATTCTTCTGCGAAGCCTTCGACAGCAGTTGCACGTAATATCGATCGATTCCGCCAAACTGGGCCAGATACGCCCGTGCCTGTTCGATCAACATCTTCGAATTGCCCGTCGCAAACGGATTCTCCTTCGCCAGTTCCGTCGCGTAGAAATCAAACTGCAACGCCGCTAGATCTTTTCGGTCCTTGTCGATGTCCCGGTCGGCCACCCAGTGGCTTATCAGAACCGGCGTCAGAAATTCCTTTGTGCTCTTGTCGTGATCGGGGGGTTCTGTGGTGATCAGATACGCCTTCAGATCGGTGTAGGTCTTCTCATAAGCATCGTTCGGCGCGTTTGCCGCCGACTTACCCGCTACAGCTTCCAAATTGTCAGACAGTCGCTTGGATGTTTCCGCAAACAAAAGCTGCCGGAAACGCTGGAAGTAAACTCGCTTCGCGTCCGGATAAATCTGATCGCCCACATACAAGCCCCAACGCAGACCGAGCGGCCTCCCATTCTCTTCATAGTCTGAAATATCAACCAGTTCTCTGCGCAAGTTATCGAGTTTCTGCAGGTCGCCTGCACTCGCCACTTGTGCAGTCCTGGTCTGCAGAACACGCAAGTCAGCGACGGCATCGTGCACCCGAGTCTCCAACGCACGGTTGCGTACAAACGAAACCGCAAAGCCCGTCAGGCAGATGATGCCCAGCAGAACCACCGCTCCCAGAGCGACGCGCCGCAGCAGGTTCACCTTCGAGCTCGATCCGCTGGCCGCCAACGCCACGCGATCTTTCACCAGAACGTCATTGAACAGGCTGGTCAGGAAAACCCACTGCGGCATCCGGCGTGGGCCTCCGCTTCTCGCAACCATAGGCGCCGCCTGCAGCTGCGCACCCACGCCGCGGAAGATTTGTGTCGCACCGCCATCGAACGCCGATTCTGCCACTTCCTCGCGGACCGCCGGCGCTGCCACCACGTCATCCATCACGACCGGCCGAACGCCAGTAAAGTAAAAGCCCCGCAGAAAAGGATTCGTGCCGAGCTGGCTCGGACGCGTTAAGTCCACCAGAAACTGCACCAGCAAAGTGCGCAGTTTCCTCAACTCCCTCGGAAACTCGTAGATGGCTGGAAGTCTTTCCCCCTCATGTTCGCGGGGCAGCAGCAGAATGCGCCGTTCCGCCAGCGAGTAAAAGATTTCGTCGAACGCCTTGGTCAGCCTCTTCGTCTCCTCATCCGCAAAAACGCCGACGTTCAATGCGCGCAGCGGCAACGTCGCGCCCAGCACCTCAGTGACTTCATCCTTACTCATGCCGCGTACAAACTCTGCGAAGAACGAGATTCTGTCCACCTTCGTGAACAACACGTAGACCGGAAAGCTGATCCCCAACAGTTGCGAAACTTCCTGAAGCCGCACCGACATTCTTCGTGCCACTGAGACCGCGGTCTCGCTGGCCCCGGGCTGCAAGAAAGATTCGCAGTCGAAACAAACGACCGCCGCCCGCGGTGCTTGCGCGCGTTTCCCCAGGGCTGCTGATAATCGTCCCGGCTGCAACAGCCGCACCAGGCGCCTCCAGCGATCTGCTTGCCCCATCATCCCGCCCGCCGGATCTACAAAAATCGCCTGCCGCGTGTACCAGATGTTCGCCGTCGACGTCGCCAGCACTTCATTGTCGCGATACACTTGTCCCGCCAGCAGTTCCGGATCGAGCGCCGAATGAAGAAGAACTGTTGTCTTTGTCGAACCCGAATCCCCCAGAACAAACACCAGCGGAAGGCTTCCCAGGTTCGTACCCCGCCCCAAGGTCGAGTGCTTTAATCGCCTCACCGCCTCGCGCACCAACGCATCCAGGTCATCGGTCCCGCCGGCTTGCGAATCGTCTTCCCCAGACGCCTGCTTGGCCTTGTTCACTTTGTAAATATAAAAATATGCGACCGCACCTCCGATGAGACCCAACAGGAAAAGAACTCCCCGCAAGATCCACACATCCGAGCCGTGCAGCGGTAAAAACCGGCCGAGCAGCCACACCACCACTAGATAAACGAGCAGTACTAGAGTGGTCACCCAGTACAACATCCCATCCCCCTGTTTTCTAGAGTCCGCCCACCAGGGCGGAAAGCGACGACGCACCCGACATCAACATAATTTTGAAAACCACAAAGAACACCACCGCCAGACCCACGGTGATGAGCGCTACCTTCCCCAAAACCCGGCTCCAGCGATCGGACTGGCCGATGCGCACCGCATCCGCTGGAATCGCGCCGCGCGGAGACAGCGGCCCCGCCGGCCCGCGAACCCGCCGGATTTTCTCCTCCACCGCCGCCATGATCGACCGCAAATCTCCGCCCGCGGCGTAGCGTCCCTTGAACCCCAGCAGCAGGCACAGGTAATAAACCTCCAGCAGATCGGC
>CAZILJ010000009.1:0-6487 GCA_964539915.1 uncultured Acidobacteriaceae bacterium
AAGTATTCGCGTCCTGCCCGCAATTCGTAGAGCACGCGGCGTGGCACGAACATGGTGGCCGTAAGCTGCGACGTTGGATGAGTGAATTCCTGGCCAGCGTTGGGCCCGTAGTCCTTGTAAAGGCTGACGTACTTGACGCGCGGATCGCGCTTGAGATCGAGGATGCGTTCCGCGGCGAGGCGGAGAAAATGCGCGATCTCGTCGTCGCTGGCATTCCACAGATGCCGGTCGTGGCGCGGATTTTCGGCCAGCACTTCATGCGCCCCCACCGAGTGCATACGGTCGTATAAGCCGTCGCCGCGGCGATCAGGTTCGCCCTCGATGCGGTAGAGAGGTTTGGGGTGCACGACCGCTCGCGCCGACCAGGGAACGCCGGGCGCGTTGGGAGACTTTGCGATCACCTGCAGGGGCGTTGTGGAACTATCGCAAAAACGGCAGGCAGCTTCGGGACGTGACGGGATATCGGCCGGATCGTCGCCGGTGATGACCCACGAACGAGTGATGGGATCCTTGCGGAGTTCCATGGGAAAGGAGAACACCGGGAGAGAACCCGAGTCAACCCCGATCTCTCATTGAATTTCACGGCGGGTCCAGGAGAAATGCCCCAGAAGAGGAGCGGTGCGCTTTTGTTATAATCCGCCGAAGCCCGCCCAGATGACCGAGCCGTCCACTCCGCTGATGCGGCAGTATGCCGCCGTCAAAAAAGATCACCCCACAGCACTCTTGTTTTTCCGTCTGGGCGATTTCTACGAACTTTTCTTTGACGATGCCATTCTGGCGGCGAAAGAGCTCCAGATAACTCTAACCTCCCGAAATAAAGAAAAAGGAATCGCGGTGCCGATGTGCGGCGTGCCTTATCACGCGGCGGAAGGTTACATCGGCAAGCTGGTTCGCAAGGGCTTTAAGGTAGCGATCTGCGAGCAGATGGAGGATCCGCGGCAGGCGAAGAAACTGGTGCGGCGGGAAGTGACGCGCGTGGTCACACCCGGGACAGCAGCGGATTCCTCGTTGGGGTCGGAAGAGAACAATTTCCTCGCGGCACTGGCGCAAGTTGGGGATCGCGTGGGATTTGCGGCTCTGGATTTGTCGACTGGGGAGTTCCGGGCCACCGAGTTTTCTGGGGAAGACGCGCTGCGGCGAGTGCAAGAGGAGTTAGAGCAGCTACGGCCAAAGGAATTGTTGTATGGCTCGACGGCGCCTCTGTTTGAGAATGCGGGAGCTCGAGCGCCAAAGGAAAAGCTGAGGCCCAATCTGTCGGACAGCCGAGCGCGGCTGTCTCCGCCCGATTTATCACCGCCTTCAGCTCCGCAGCCGCGGGCTGCGGCAAGTTCTTGTACCGAGACTCCACTGGATAGTTGGATTTTCGCCCCCGATCATTCGATACCATTGCTGGAAAATCATTTTGGCGTTTTGTCGCTGGAAGGATTCGGCTTGGCTGACCGGACGGCAGCTGCAGCCGCCGCGGGCGCGATTCTGTATTACGTGCGGTCCACGCAACGTGGGTCGCTGGACCATGTCGACCGAATCGGCTGGTACGAGCGACAAAGCTGCCTCGTGCTCGACGCGGTTACGGTTCGCAATCTGGAGTTGATCGAACCACTGTTCGCGGGCACGGATCGAGGCCTGACGTTGTTCCGGTCCATTGATTGCGCGGTCACACCGATGGGCAAGCGTTTGCTGCGCGCCTGGTTGCTGCGGCCGTCGCTCGATTTGAGCGAGATCCATGCCCGGCTCGATGCGGTGGAAGCCGGAGTGAAGGGGATCGTCGCGCGAGAAGAATTGCGGAAAGCGCTCGACGGCGTGCTGGATTTGGAAAGGCTTCTGAGCCGCGTCACGCTGGAAACCGCAAATCCGCGGGATGTGCTTGCGCTGGCGGCATCGCTGGGGAAAATCCCGGCAATCCGGACCGCGCTGTTTCGCCTGACTGCGGAGCGGCTCAGAACTCTGCACGCCGCGCTCGACGAACTGGGAGACCTACGCGATCGGATCGAGAAAACACTCGTGGCGGAGCCGCCTTTGAGTTTTGCCGACGGTGGCGTGATCGCGGCAGGCGTGAACCGCGACCTGGATGAAGTGCGCGAGCTTTCGCGCAACAGCAAACAAGTTCTGGCGCAGATTGAGCAGAGGGAACGAGGGCGAACCGGCATCTCGTCGCTGAAGGTCAAATTCAATTCCATCTTTGGCTACTACATTGAGGTCTCGAAGTCGAACCTGCACCTGGTTCCCGAGGACTATGAACGGAAACAGACGCTGGTCGGAGCGGAGCGTTTCACGACGCCCGAACTGAAACAGTATGAGGTCAAGATCCTCGACGCGCAGGAGAAGATAGTCGAGATCGAGCGCCAACTGTTTACCGAGTTGCGCACCGCCATTGCGGCCGAGGCGAAGAGGATCCGTCAGACGGCTCTGGCGCTTGCGGAAGTGGACGTGCTCGCGTCGATGGCACACATCGGCGCCCTGCGCGACTATTGCCGTCCTAGTTTTGTGGAATCGGCGGACGCGAGCGAGATAGAAATTATCGAGGGCCGGCATCCCGTAATTGAGCAGCAGGAAATGGGGGGAGGCAGCGAGCGTTTTGTCCCCAACGATCTTTATTTGAATGGCTCAAGCAACAACATAATCCTGCTGACCGGCCCGAATATGGGTGGTAAATCCACCTACCTGCGGCAGACCGCGATGATCGTGATCCTCGCGCAAATGGGATCTTTCGTGCCGGCACGATCGGCGCGGTTGAGCGTGATGGATCGCGTGTTCACCCGCATTGGGGCGAGCGACAATCTGGCACGCGGCCGTTCGACCTTCATGGTTGAGATGACGGAGACAGCAGCCATCCTGCACACGGCCACGGCGCGTTCGCTCATTCTGTTCGACGAGGTTGGGCGCGGGACTTCTACTTACGACGGGCTTGCGATTGCGTGGGCGGCGGTCGAATACTTGCATGCGCGAGTGCGGGCTAAGACCTTATTTGCGACTCATTATTTCGAACTTACCGAACTGGCTGAGCAGCTCTCGGGGGTAAAGAATTTTCACGTTTCGGTTAAAGAGATTGGCGGCGGGATTGTCTTCTTGCGAAAGGTCGAGCCCGGGGCAGCGGATCGCAGTTACGGTATTGAAGTGGCGAAGCTGGCGGGCTTGCCGCATGAGGTTATTGTCAGGGCGCGCGAGGTTTTGGCAGAGCACGAGTACGCGGAGCAACAGGCAACCGCACATCTCTCGCCCGGAGCTCATCCGCCGCCGACGCAGTTGACGATTTTTACGCCACTGTCGCAGCCGGTGCTGGAGAAGTTACGGGACGTGGATCTGGACCGGATCACGCCGCTGGAAGCGCTGAATTTGCTGGCGGAATTGAAGAGAGAAATCTAACTACAGAGGACACCAAGGGTCGCGGAGGAACATCTGTCTCAGACGCCAGGGCAACTTCTGATCATCGGTTTCAACGGCACGGAGATGACGCGGCGCGTCTCTGCACTGCTCACGCGACTACAGCCAGCGGGGGTGATCCTGTTTGCGCGAAATATCAAGAATCCGGAGCAGACTTGGCAACTGCTGCGCGAGTGCCAAGATTGCGTGGCGACGCCACTGTTTAGGTGCATTGATCTCGAGGGAGGAACCGTCGATCGCTTTCGTGATGCGCTCGGACCGTCGCCTTCCGCAGCGGACGTGTACGATACGGGCGATCGCAAGCTCTTTCACCAGCACGGTCAAATCATCGGGGATAACAGCCGCGCTCTGGGATTCAATGTCGACTTCGCACCCGTACTCGATCTGGCGTTTGAGGCATCGCATAGCGTGATGGGTACGCGGGCGGTCTCGGCGAATCCGCGCGAAACCATCCTCTATGCGCGCGAGTTTCTTGACGGGCTTCGCGCCGCGAAGGTACTGGGATGCGGTAAGCACTTTCCTGGCCTCGGTGAAGGCAAGTTCGACAGCCATCATGAACTGCCAGTGATTGAAAAACCGTTGACGCATCTGTGGGCCGAGGATCTGCTTCCCTATCGAACCCTGCGGCGGCAATTGCCCTTTGTGATGATTTCTCACGCGGCTTATCCGCAGGTTACGAAGGATCGGATTCCAGCGTCACTGTCGAAACTGTGGATCGGCGACATACTGCGAAAACGCATCGGCTACCGCAACCTGATCGTGTCGGACGATCTGGAGATGGGCGGAGTAGTTTCGGCAGCGCCGACCGCAGAGGCAGCGGTGGAGTTCATTCGGGCGGGCGGCGACCTGTGTCTGATCTGCCATCGGGAGGATCTCATCGCTCAGGCTCACGAGAGACTGATTCAGACCGCAGAGCAGGATTCGAGATTTGCGCGGCGCGTTCTGGAAGCGACGCGCCGCGTGCTCGCATTCAAGAAGAGGAATTCGAGAGTGCTGCGTCCTCGGAAATTGCCCTCGCGTGCGACTGTCGAAAAGCTTACGCGCAGGTTGTGGGAGCTTGGGGAACAGGTACGCCTCGACGCTTTCGGCCGTCAATCGGACAAGCGGCGGTCGCACCGATGAGCCGGCAGGCAATGATTGTTGCCGGGGTGATGAGTGGGACCTCGGCCGATGGCATTAATGTAGCACTGGTGCGGATTGGCGGGAATTCGTCTTCCCCGCAAGCATCAGTCCGGAGCGCAAATCGCGGGCGGGGGGGCCCGCGCCATGCGGTCAAGCTGCTCGGTCATGCTGAATATTCTTATCCTGCAAAAGTTCGCACTGCCATCCTGAGCGCGATGAATGCGGAAAGTGCCCGTGTGGCCGATCTCGCCCGACTTAATTTTCTGCTCGGCGAGTTATACGCCGACGCAGTGGTGGCGACCGAGAGGAAGTTTCGCCTGAAAGCTGATCTTGTCGGATGCCACGGGCAAACTCTGTACCATCAGGGTGAACCGCAGGCTTTTCTGGACCGAAAGATCGTTGCGACCTGGCAGACGGGAGAAGCCGCCATTATCGCCGCGCGCACCGCCGTGCCGGTGGTTTCGGATTTTCGCCCCGCAGACATGGCAGCAGGTGGCAAGGGCGCACCGCTTGTTCCGTGTCTCGATGCCTTGCTCTTTCGTGATCCGAAAATCGGCCGCATCGTGCAGAACGTGGGAGGAATCGCAAATCTCACGGCGATTCCTGCGGGCAACAAAGGCGGCCGAATCTTGGCATTCGACACCGGGCCAGGAAATATGGTGATCGACGCAGTGACCGAAACACTGTTTGGACAGGCGTTTGATCGCGACGGAAAGATTGCGGCGGACGGGTTAATTCTGAAGCCCGTGCTGCGACAGATGATGGGGCGCAAGTTCTTCCGTGCTAAACCACCGAAGACTGCGGGACGCGAGGAGTTTGGACGCGAATTTGTTAGCTACTTTTTGCGCCGGTGCGCTGGCTTTCGTAAAGAGGATGTTGTCGCCACGGCGACTGCCCTGACCGCCTGGTCGATCGCCGATGCAGTGCATAAGTTCGTAATACGCGGAGCGAGGTCGTCATCAAGAGACTCCTTCCGTGAAATGATTCTCTCGGGTGGCGGCGCAAGGAATGCCACCCTGGTCGCCAGGTTGAGGGAGAAGCTTTCGTCACTCGGAGTCCAGTTGCGATTCTCAGACGAGTTCGGCTTACCTTCCGAAGCCAAAGAAGCGGTGGCGTTCGCGGTCCTGGCTTATGAGACGTGGAACCAGCGGCCTTCGAATGTGCCGTCTGCTACGGGAGCCAAGCGAGCAACCGTGCTGGGAAAGATCTCGTATGCGTGAGCGCAAGGCTGCGGGCGTCAGGCGACGGGCGTCGGAGCTTAGCAGCGCAGGTCCGATTCCTAAGGCCCGATGCCTTGTCGCCCGGGGCTTGGTCGCGCTCCTCGCCTTCCTAACCCTTTGCGGGCTTTTTTCCTGCTCTGCCAAGCCTGACGCCAACACGCTAGTTATGATTATCGAGTCAAGTCCTACGAATCTTGATCCGCGCGTAGGCATCGATGCGTTTTCCGAGCGCATTGACACTCTGGTCTTCGACGATTTGTTGTCGCGCGGCGACGACTTGAACGTGGCCCCCGGACTGGCCGAGCGCTGGGAAGTTCCTGATCCCCTTACTTTTGTGTTTCACCTTCATCGTGGCGCGAAGTTTCACAACGGACGCCCTGTGACTTCCCACGATGTGAAGTGGACGTTTGACTCGCTCTTGCAAGGCAAGATTCGCAGCACCAAGGCCGCAACGTACCGCTTTGTTGACCACATCGAGGCGCCGGACGATGTTACGGTGGTGTTTCACATGAAAGAACAGGACTCGACCTTGCTGTGGAACGTCTCGGACGATTCGATTGGCATCGTACCTGAGGGCAGCGGCGACGAAATGACGCGGCATCCGATTGGCTCGGGCCCGTTCAAGTTCGTCAGCGCCGAAACCGATCGTGAGGTCGTTCTTGCGCGCAACACGACTACTGGGGTGAGAAGGCCAAGCTTGCGCGGGTGCGCTTTGCAGTGGTGCCCGACGCGACTACCGAGGCTTTAGAACTGCGGAAAGGCAG
>CAZILJ010000010.1:0-3913 GCA_964539915.1 uncultured Acidobacteriaceae bacterium
TCCGCTGCATGGACAGACTAACCGTTCTGTCCTATCAAGTTTGTTTTTATGTGGCGGGAGCTCCAAGCGCTTCCAGCACGTCGACGGCGGAACTGTATCGCCCCGACGGCGCGCTGATTTGCGCCCCTTGCGCCATCTGCCGGGCGGCAATCAGCATTTCTCGGGCGATGGCTACGCCCTCTGCCCGTGCAGCCTCGGGAGTTTGAGCCCGGGCCATGCGCTCCAAAATCGCATCCGGGACGGAAACCCGCAATTCGTTTTTCATGAATTCCGCATTGCGCACGCTGACCAGCGGCCAGATTCCCGCCACGACTGGGATTCGGCAATGCTCGATGCGCCGCAGGAAGGTTTCCAGCAGCCGAAGGTCAAACACCGGTTGCGTGACCACGTACTCCGCTCCAGCCTGAACCTTGTACTCGAACCGGCGAATCTCTTCATCCAGATCCGTCAACCCCGGGTTCGCTCCGACGCCAATCACAAAGCCCGTTCCCATTCCGATCGGATTGCCGCCCAGATCGAGCCCACGGTTCAAGTTGTGCACAATGTTGACGAGGCCAATGGCATCCACGTCAAACACAGCAGTCGCGTCCGGATAATTGCCCATTTTCGGAGGATCGCCGGTGATGCAAATCAGATTCCTGATACCGACTGCGGCCGCTCCCAGCAAGTCACTCTGGATGCACAACACATTCCGGTCGCGGCACGTATAATGCAGAATCGCGTCGATGCCTACGTCGCGCTGAATAAGCAGCGACAGCGCCTGGTTGCTCATGCGCGCCGACGCGCGCGGGCTGTCTGGGATATTGACCGCGTCCACACCAACCGACTTCAGAAACCGCGCTCCTTCAACTTCTTTCTGAACATCGATTCCCTTGGGAGGGACGATCTCAACCATCGTGACAAACTCGCCTCGAGCCAGCTTGGCGCCGAGAAGCGATCGATCTTGTAGCGATACGGCGGGGACGGCCAGCGGAGCTGCTGCGCCGCCTGCTGTTGGCTTGGAAGAGGCTTTTCCTCGGGCTTCGCCCACCCGCAGAGCCGATTTCATGACCCGAATGTGCTCGGGAGTGGTGCCGCAGCATCCACCCACCAGCCGGACTCCAGCCGCCACGAATTTGCGCGCATAGCTGGCCATATATTCCGGGGAACACAAGTAAATATTTCTGCCATCCACCGACCTCGGAATTCCAGCATTGGGTTGGGCGGCTAGCGGAAGGGAAGTGGCCGCACGCACTCGCTCCATCGCGTCCAGCATAGCGACCGGACCCACGCTGCAATTGCACCCAATTACGTTCGCTCCCCATTCCACCAGCTTCGGAACGAAGGTCTGCGGGGCCGAGCCGTCCAAGCAGTTGCCGTCCTCGTCAATGGTGACCTGCGCCACGATTGGCAGCGAACTGCTTACATCCCTGGCGGCCAGCATCGCCTGATGAATTTCTTCCAGGTATCCGAACGTTTCCAGAATCAACAGGTCGACGCCGCCCTCGACCAGCACTGCAATCTGCTGGCGAAACGCATCGCGAGCCTCCTGGAACGAAGTTTTCCCCAGTGGTTCGATTCTGCTTCCCAGCGGGCCAACCGATCCCGCCACCCAAACATCGAAGCTTTTGGCGGCATCCCGCGCGATGCGCACACCCGCATGATTGATGTCGCGAACCTTGTCCGCCAAACTATGGCGTGCCAAGCGAAAAGAGTTGCCACCGAAGGTATTGGTTTCGATAATCTCGGCTCCCGCCTGCAGGTACTCGTGGTGAATTCCGCGAATCAGGTCGGGCTGCGAGAGATTCAGTTCGTCGTAGGAACGATTGATAAAGATGCCTTTGGCGTACAGCAGCGTGCCCATTGCGCCATCGCACAAAACAGGAGACTGCTTGATCCGGGCCAGAAAGTCAGATGCCATAGCTTGTCTGAGAATACAGGATGAAAGCCCGTTCGCGCATCTCGGTCATGCTGATGGGAAAGGGCCGGAAACAGCGGAAGTTTTTCTGCTCTGTCCGGCGGGCCCCCACATGAGGCTATATTTTCGGTCTGTTATAATCCACCATTCCGCAATTAAATCTCCCTTTTTCATGTTGTTAGGAGCATGTCGTTTGAAGAAAAGCGTGCTTGTCAGTGTTCTGGGATTGTTGGCTAGTCTGAGTTTCATTTCCTGCTATTCCAGCCCGAAGAAGAATCCCCCGAGCGGTTTGCCCGATCGGGTTCTGGTTTCTCAAGGGGTGACCTCAACCCAGACCTCCGGCAGCTTGGTGGTTATTGACGCTTTTAACGACACGATCCCGCGAGTTTCGCCTCTAGGAGCAGGCAGCTCTCCGGGACTGATGGCAGTCTCGCCCTCTCTGAACATCGCAGCCGCATTCGATTCGAGCAGCAATACGGTTTTTGCAGTCGACACGACCACGGAGTCTTCGATCGGAAACGTTCGCCTGCACGGGGCCACCTCCAGTTTTGTGATTCCGACTTCCAATCCGATCGGATTTGCTGCAGTCCCTGCGGCCGCGATCAACGGCTTCTCCTTCATCGGCGCCGTTGAAGAAATGAACTTCTCGGGCGGAGGACTCATCACCTCCATAGCCGTGAGCAATGCTGAAACCGTGATCTCAAACTCCGGCGCCAGTCAACTTCTTGTCTTCAGCAACGATTCCAACTCGGTGACCGTGCTCTCACCCGCCGCGGCTGTACCGCCCGTCGACACCAGTTGTCTTTCCAACCCCCCCAATGCGGTGTGCACCATCGTTCCGGGCTTCGACCGGCCCGTCTATGGCATCATCAACGGGAATACGGCCTACATTTTGAACTGCGGTCCGCAGTGCGGCGGTGTCCGGGCGAGTGTGATGGTCTTCGATCTGCCCAGCCTAACCATCACCAGCACGATTCCGGTCGACGCCGCCACGTGGGCTTTGCTCAACGGTTCAACACTTTACGTAGCCGGCACATCACCGACCAACCATGCCTGTACCGGTCAAACCACTGCCGCCACCACTTGCGGACGCCTTGACATCCTGGACCTGACTTCGGGAACTGTGACCGGAAGCGTCGTCATCACCGATGGCTACCATTGGCGCATGGATCTGAATGCCGACGGCCAGCTCTTCATCGGATCGCATACCTGCACCAACATCGGCAACATCAACAATCCCACTGGCGGTGAAATCCGCGGCTGCTTAACCATCTACCGGACCACCGATGGATCCCTATTTTTTCCTCCCGACAACGGCGACGTGAACGCTCTGCAGGGTTTTACCAGCCGGCAAGTCGAATATGTGGCCGAAAATGGGAACCTGCGCGTCTACGAACTCCCTCAAGACATTCTGCTGATCAACGATTTCCTGCCTCAGGGGAATATCAACATCGTGGGCTATGTGCGAGACCTGAAGGCCATCGATTTTTTCTAGCCAGTCATTTCCAGATTTTGCAGAAACTGAGGGTTTGCAGCGCAGAAGTCTTTGGGCATGGCGCGGCTTCAAACGGAGGGTCCGATTCGTCGTATAAACGTGAGCTTCAGCCCCTGAGGCCGGGACGCCAGCTGGAAGAGCGTTCCTTACAAGCAAGGCCCCCTAAGAGTCGTTCACAGATGACAGGCTTTAGCCCGGAGTTTGCGGTTTGCCTCATCGAGCCGGCTCCAATATCAGGCGGTGCGCCTTCGTCGCTTCCACAGCCTTGGCGCTGAACGGCAAGGTGAAGGTAGTCCCTTCGTACCACGCCTTCCACTGGTCCATGTAGTACGGGCTCAAGAAATTTCCGCCCTGTCCGGTCACGGTGTTGAGCGTCGACTGATCCAGATCCGCCAGATTCGCCGTGAATCGCTCCGATGGCCCATGATGCCGCGTGACTGCCTTCACCGTGTATCCGCTACCCGACTGCTCCTGCACTCCCGGCCCCGACCAGCGTTTGATCAGCGGAATCTTTCCCAGGA
>CAZILJ010000011.1:0-2453 GCA_964539915.1 uncultured Acidobacteriaceae bacterium
GAAGCTGAAAGTTCGGCCGCAGCCGCTTCAAGTCCTCAATTTGCTGCTGAACCGCGCCGGTGACGTTGTCAGCCGCGAGGTGCTTCGCGAAGAGCTCTGGTCGGCGGAGACGTTTGTCGATTTTGAGCACAGCCTGAACACAGCGGTGAAAGAAATTCGCGCCACCCTTGGCGATTCGCCGCTCGCTCCTCGCTACATCGAAACGCTTCCAAGGCTGGGCTACCGCTTCATCGCGCCAGTGGAAGTAGTCAACGGGGCTAGCGACTTGGTTTCCTCACCAGCTCCCCCCACTTCCAATCAGAACGGAAATCCCGCGTCGCTCGCCGCCACGATTCCAACTGACATTCGCGCAAGTGAAATTCCCGGCCAAGCCGCGCGCCCGAATCAAAATCGACGCCCATATCTGTGGCTCGCGGTGGCGCTTGCCGCGATGGGAGTCGCCCTGGCAACCGTCGCAAGCGTCTGGCTTCGTAAGACGGAGTACTTCTGGCGAAGCCCCATCGCCGACGCACGATTTCAGATGGTCACGGACTTCGATGGAATTGAAGAGGCCGCGGCGGTATCCCGCGACGGTCATTTCGTTGCTTTTCTATCCGACCGGGACGGCCAGATGGACGTCTGGGTCACGCAGATCAGCTCCGGAGAGTTCCACAACCTCACGCGTGGGAAGGTGCCCGAACTCGCCAATCCCTCAGTCCGCACCCTGGGGTTCTCGCCGGACGGATCCTTGGTCACGTTTTGGGTTCGAAAGAAAGGTAGCTCCGCCGGTAGCGACATCAGCATCTGGGCCGTGCCGACACTAGGCGGACAGCCAAGGCCCTTCCTGGAAGACGTCGCCGAACTCGATTGGTCCCGCGATGGCTCCCGGCTCGTATATCACACGCCCGGTCCCGGAGATCCGCTGTTCGTGTCCGACGGCAGCAGACTGTCAGACAGTCCGCCTATTTTCACGGCGCCCTCCGGTCTTCACTCTCACTTTCCGCTGTGGTCGCCGGACTCAAAATTCATCTACTTCGTTCAAGGTTCTCTTCCCGACAAATTGGATATCTGGCGCATCACTCCAGCCGGTGGGAACCCTCAACGAATCACCTCGCACGATACGCGCGTCACCTATCCCGTCCTTTTGGATGGACGGACTCTGATGTACCTCGCCAGCGATAGCGATGGATCCGGCCCATGGCTCTACAGCTTGGACGTCGACCGGCGCATTCCCCATCGACTTACGTCCGGGTTGGATCGCTACACGTCCCTGGCGATCAGTGCTGACGGTCGCCGGCTGGTGGTCACGCTCGCAAGCCCGAAGAGGACACTGTGGCGTTTGCCGATCGCTGATTCACCCAACGAAGTTTCGGCGCCCGCTCGCATCTCGCTCACCACCGGCACAGGTTTCTCTCCGCGACTCGGCCCGGATTATCTTCTGTATGCTTCCGCCACCGGCGCGCCCGAAAGTATCTGGAAGATCGTCAACGGAGCCGGCACGGAATTGTGGAGCGGTCAGGACGCGCAACTCTTGGGTGGCCCGGCAATCTCTTCTGATGTGCACCAGGTCGCATTCTCAGTGCGGCAACACGGAAAAAGTCTCCTGTACGTGATGCAATCCGACGGAACAAATGCGCGAATGGTTGCCGATTCGCTCGACCTGCAAGGCGATCCGGCCTGGGCGCCCGATGGCCAATCGCTCACCTCGGCTGCGAACGATCACGGCGTCCCTCGCCTCTTCCGTGTACCGCTCGACGGTCACGCGCCGTCGCTTTTTGTTCAAGAGTACTCAGTCGATCCCGCCTGGGCGCCCGACGGCCAATTCGTTGTCTACTCGGGACCCGACATCGGCACCACATTTTCGGTAAAGGCCGTCGCAGCCGATGCTTCAACTCACGCCCTGCCGCCGCTGACGCTCACTCGCGGCGCGCGACACATAGCCTTCCTGCCCGGCGGGCGCTCGCTCGTTCTCCTGCGCGGTGAAATTCAACACAAGAATCTCTGGCTCATCAACCTCGACACGGGCGACGAGCGACAGTTGACCAATCTCACTCCAGACTTCGACATTCGCGATTTTGATATTTCACCCGACGGCCACGAAGTTGTCCTCGAACGAGTCCAGGATCTCTCCGACATCGCACTCCTCGATCTCCCAAAGCCCTGAGCCGACCGTTTATGTCGGAGCTAAAAAACCCCGAGCCTACAAACTCCCGCTCGCAGAGGCGAGGAGACTTTTGGCTTGGGCTACCTCAGGGCGATCGGAGCGGATGCCTTCGCAATTCTTCAGCAGTTGGGTGTAGTAGGTGCTCGCTTTCTCTTTCTGCTGAACCTGGGCGGCGGCTTGCGCAGCGCCGTAGAGACCGTTGAAGCGATTGGGATCCGTGCGCAGGGAAATTTCGTATTCGGTCAGCGCTTCTTGCGGATGCTGCAGGTCGAGCAGCATATCGGCCAGCATTTCGCGGGCGGGCAGACCG
>CAZILJ010000012.1:0-6745 GCA_964539915.1 uncultured Acidobacteriaceae bacterium
TGCGATCTTCGTGTCGATCCTTGTGCTCAGCGCCCTCGGCCAGACCATCAACATCATGACATTGGGCGGTCTGGCGCTGGCCGTCGGCATCTTGGTCGATGACGCGACCGTGGAGATCGAAAACATCGAGCGAAATCTCGCGCAAGGCAAGGAGATGAAGCAGGCGATCCTGGACGGTGCGGCACAGATCGCTGTTCCAGCTTTCGTATCCACTATTTGTATCTGCATCGTGTTCGTGCCCATGTTTTTCCTCACGGGAGTGGCGAAGTTCCTGTTTGTGCCGCTCGCTGAAGCCGTGGTCTTCGCCATGCTGGCCTCCTATTTCCTATCGCGAACCCTGATCCCCACGCTGGTGATGTACATCATGCGCGGACACGAGCATAAAGCGGCAGGACCGAAGACTTTCATGGGCCGTTTTCAACGCGGATTTGAGAGGAGCTTCGACAAGTTCCGCGGTGGCTACTACCAACTTCTGGAAACAACAGTCGCTCACCGCGTGCTGTTCGCCAGCCTGTTTCTCGCGTTCTGCCTGCTGTCCCTGGGCTGGGTTTTCTTCCTGGGGCAGGATTTCTTCCCCTCCGTTGATGCTGGCCTGATTCGGCTGCATGTGCGTGGCCGCGCGGGTCTGCGCGTGGAAGAAACCGCACGCCTTTGCGATCAGGTCGAACAATTCCTGCGGCAAGACCTTCCTAAAGGCGAGATCGTGAACGTGCTGGATAACATTGGCTTGCCCAACTCGGGCATCAATCTTTCCTACAGCAATTCGGGAGTGATCGGCACCAGCGATGCGGAGATTTTGGTGGGCCTGAACGCGGATCGTCATCAAACAACCGAAGAAATCGTGCAGCAACTTCGACAGAGGCTGCCGCGGCGATTCCCCGGGGTGGAGTTCTTTTTCCAGCCGGCGGATATTGTCACACAGATCTTGAATTTCGGACTGCCGGCACCGATCGATATCCAGGTAATTGGCGCAGACCTGGACAGCAACTACCGGATCGCACAGCAGATCGCGAATCGATTACGGCGCATTCCCGGTACGGCCGACGTGCATGTGCAGCAGATGCTTGGTTTGCCGACGTTACATCTCGACATGGATCGCGATCTGGTCACCCAAGTCGGCATGAATCCGCGCGACGTTGCGCAGAGCGTGCTGGTTTCGCTTAGCGGCAGTTTTCAAACGGCTCCTGCCTTCTGGCTTAATCCGAAGAACGGAGTCACCTACAACGTGGCAGTACAGTCACCGCAATATCGTATGACGTCTCCTGATTGCATACAGAATATGCCGGTCAATGATCCGGCCGTGCCGAACTCGCAAGTCCTGGGCAACCTGGTGCGCCTGGCTCCGACGTCTCGGCCGGCTGTGGTCTCGCACTACAATATTCAACCGGTGATTGACGTGTATGCAAGCACGCAAGGACGAGATCTGGGCGCGGTTGCGAAGGAGACAGAGAAAATTCTGGAGCCGTTCATGAATCACCTGCCGCGCGGCTCTCGCATCGTCGTCCGCGGGCAAGTGGAAACCATGCAGTCCTCTTTCATCGGTTTGGGAATCGGGCTGATGGGGGCGATCCTTCTGGTCTATTTCCTGATCGTGGTCAACTTCCAGTCATGGCTTGATCCCTTCGTCATCATTACGGCCCTTCCAGGTGCGCTGGCGGGAATTGCATGGATTCTGCTGCTGACGCACACTACCCTGAGCGTGCCTTCGCTGACCGGAGCAGTCATGTGCATGGGTGTGGCGACCGCTAACTCGATCCTGATGGTATCGTTTGCGCGTGATCGGATGCAGGTCGGCGTGCCGGCTGTACAGGCCGCCCTGGAGGCGGGTTACACTCGTGTTCGTCCCGTGCTGATGACGGCGTTGGCCATGATCATCGGCATGTTCCCCATGTCCCTGGGCCTCGGTGAAGGCGGCGAGCAGAACGCACCATTGGGACGGGCTGTCATCGGAGGCCTGCTGTTCGCAACTGTGGCAACATTATTTTTCGTACCCTGCGTCTTCGCCATGGTTCACAGCCGCCGCGAAGCGCGGACGGAAGAAATTCATCAATCTTAAGATCCCGTAGATCGTTTATCGAGGAGTCAACTTGGTAATCATGCAGAAGGAACTAGAACCGAATCAGCCGGTGGAGGAATCGCACCACGCTGCTCCGCAGGTAACGCCACCGCCGGAACTTCCGCCGGCTCCGCCCCGCACCGCAATCATCGTCGTCGTGCTGGTCGTGGTTGTGCTTGCCCTGAGCGGGGCCGCGAGCATGTTCAGTCGCATTCGTGCCGGCCATGCATTGGCCAAGGAAACCGAAATCGATGCCGTCGCCACCGTGACGGTCGTACATCCGATCGCGGAAAAGCCTGACGAAGAACTGGTGCTGCCCGCAACCCTCCAAGCCTATGAGGAGTCTCCGATCCACGCCCGTACCAGCGGATATTTGCTGCGTTGGTATAAGGACATCGGCAGCCGGGTGAATAAGGGAGATTTGCTGGCAGAGATTGACACTCCAGAGGTCGATCAGGAACTATCGCAGGCTCGCGCCAACCGCCAACAAGTTGTCGCGCAAAGGGATATTGCGAAAATTTCAGCCGACCGTTGGCAGAATCTGCGTAAGACGGATTCCGTTTCTGAGCAAGAAGCCGACACTCAATCGAGCGCATATCAGCAGGCCGTAGCCAACCTGGCCTCGGCCGACGCCAATGTCAGGCGGCTGGAGCAATTGGAGTCCTTCAAACATGTCTACGCTCCATTCTTCGGGGTCCTGGTCAAGCGTAATGTCGATCCCGGCGCGCTGATCAATGCTGGATCCGGAGGCGTCGAGCTTTTCATTCTTGCCAAGGTTGATCCGGTGCGCGTCTTTACAAACGTTCCACAGGCCTACTCGCCCGCCATCAAGAATGGAATGCCGGCTTATATCACGCTGCAAGAGATTCCCGGAGAGAAATTCAAAGGAACGGTGGCGCGCACCGCTGAGGCGATTGATCCCGCGACGCGCACATTGCTCACGGAAGTGGATGTTCCCAACAAGGACAGTCGATTGTTGCGCGGTTCTTTCGGCGAGGTGCATTTCTCGCCAAAGATCAACGCCGAAAGAGTTACAGTCCCGGTAAACGCCATGCTTTTTCGTGAGGAGGGTGCCCGCGTGGCGGTCGTGGGAACAGACAGCAAAGTTCAACTGCGGCCCATTACCATTGGTCGCGACTACGGCACGACGCTGGAGATTCTAGGGGGATTGAACCTCGAGGACCGCATCATCATTAATCCCGCAGACTCTCTGGAAGACGGACAAAAAGTGAATGTCGCCGATGACCGTGAGGCAGGTAAGCATTCATGAAATGGTTGGTAGCGGCGGCGCTCGCCGTTAGCATGGCTCTGGCAGGATGCTCCGTCGGGCCCAAATATCAACTCCCGGCTGTCCCCGCTCCTCCGGCGTGGAAAACTGAAGGCCCATGGCGCGAGGTCGCGCCCAAGGATGCCATTCCCAAAGGCGCATGGTGGCAGATCTTCCACGATGAGGAACTCAGCCAGTACGAGCAGCAATTGATGGTAGCGAACCAGTCGCTCGCTGCCGCCCGAAATCGCCTGGATCAGGCTCGTTCTCTGGCGCGAGTGGCCTCCGCTGCACAGTTCCCTACTCTGAATGCAGATCCCAACGCATCGCGCAATCGCTACTCCGGGAATCGTCCGGAAATCACGGGCCCATCGCAAGCGGTCACGCAGGGCCTTTATGAGATTCCATTCGCTCTGAACTACGAAGTCGATCTTTTCGGGCGGTATCGCAAGAATCTGCAAGCCGCGAACGCCAGCCTACAAGGGACTGCGGCGGATCTGCAAAACGTTCAACTGGTCTTAAGCGCAGAGCTCGCCGCAGATTACTTCAGCTTGCGCGAACTGGATGCCGAAGCTCAGGTTGTGCAGGAGTCGGTCAAGATTCAGCAGCAGGGCATGGTCCTGGTAAACCATCGCCATGAAGGAGGCGTAGCCTCAGGACTGGACGTCGCGCAACAACAAACATTGCTCGACTCTACGGTCACGCAGCTCTATTTGCTGCAGCAGCAACGCGCGCAATTTGAACATGCCATCGCGGCCCTAACGGGAAATCCGGCGTCGGCCTTTAGCGTTCCGGTGGCGCCGCTGCGTGCTGTTCCGCCGCCCGTCCCCCTTGGAATGCCATCGGATCTGCTGGAACGCCGCCCTGACATTGCCACCGCCGAGCGAGCCATGGCGAACGAGAATGCACTCGTGGGAGTTGCCCGAACGGCGTTCTATCCGCAATTCACAATCTCTGGCAGCGGTGGCTTCCAGAGCATCACTTTAGGCTCGCTCATGAGCGCTCCCAGCGTATTCTGGTCGCTGGGTGGGGATCTGCTGCAACCTATCTTCAATGGTGGCCGCAATCGCGCGAATCTCGCCGCGACACAAGCCGCCTATCAGGAATCCGTGGCAAACTACCGCGAATCTGCACTCACCGCGTTTCAGCAAGTGGAAGACAGTTTGTCAGGCTTGGATTCCTTGTCCCGCGCCGCCGAGACCCAGAATACTGCCGTCGCCGACGCCCGCCGTGCACTCGACATCGCTAGCGATCGCTATGTTGGCGGCTTGACCACCTTCCTCGATGTCATTACCGCGCAGTCTGTGCTGCTAACGAATCAGCGTCTCTCGACCCAATTGCTGGGTCAACAAATGGTTACCTCGGTTCTGCTGGTCAAAGCATTAGGCGGGGGTTGGGACGCTGCCTCGATCCAGAACGAGCAGGTTCATCCTTCGCCGGCCCAAGTTGTTCAACCATAAATCCGAAGGCTCACGCTGAATCCGCCGCTGAATCCGCCGCACTCGGGGTGGCTGCAGCAAGCGGCTGGCCTGAACCACTGCTTAAGTTGAAATCTGTATTGACCATGCCGACGTGAGAAAAGGCTTGAGGAAAATTTCCTACCTGACGTTTTTCGATTGGATCATATTCCTCGGACAACAGGCCCACGTCATTGCGGATGTCTAACCGCCGTTCGAACATTTGAACCGCATCTTCATGCCGACCTTGCAACCGTAGTTGTCCGCCAACCAAAAGGAGCAGGCCAGAAACGTTCCTTCGCCATGAGGTAGTCGCCGATCATGGCGTAATCTTCGATGGAAATGGACAGGACTTACACCCGCAATCGAAATTGAAGGACTCAACCGGGACTGGAAGAGTCGACGTTCCTACGAGACCCGAGTCTTTCGCAACAACCGCGTGATGAACACGCAGACCACATTCTCTCACAGAACTTTATGCACCCTAAAACGAGGTTGGAACAGGGAGTTTGGCGCCGGGAGCGGCGTTCGGACTCTCCTGCCGGATCAGCAAAGCCAGCCGCGGAAACAGGAAATGACCGCCGGCGTCGTCAATCACATTGATCTGGCAGGTATAAAATCCGGGCTTGAGCGAGGTCAGCGGCACGTCCAACTGGAAGACCGCGGCTTTTCGCTCGCGCGCATTCAAATCGGTCAGCGTTACCAACGAACTCTCATAGCTTTTGACCTTCCCCTGGAAGAACTCGACGTTAGATAGGAGGCGGATGCCAGACCTGTCCGTGCCTGGCCGTGCGGATTCGGCCGCAACGGGTCGCGCCGGATCATAGACTTCATAATAGAAAAACAGGTGCTGGGCTGCCGAGAAAACATGCGTGATATTCGGGATGATTTCATGTCCGTCGCGCACCAGCGGATTCAGGTTTGCACTCTTCTTTACTGGTTGAGTCTGGCTGGCCAGCACGATGGAGCTCATCTTCAGTGGTTGCGTCTTTAAGTCTGGCACACTGATGTCGGTCTCGAATGATCCCATGCGGCCCGTCTGATTCTCGCGTACAACAAATTTCAGGTGATACTTGCCACTCAACAGGCTCATCCCCGTGTCGTACTGCACATTCTTTTTTTGTACCTCGGCGGATGTGCTCACGGCGAGCTTGACGGTGTCTCGAATACGGTTCAGCGGATGGTGCTCGCTATCAAGCACCATCCCAATCACGTCGAGCGTCGCTTTGTCGCGATCGCTGCTGCGGACAAAGGGGATCTGCGATCCCGGCACCACCAGCGAGATCGGCACGAAAAACTTGTTGCCCTCCAGACGAAAGAACGCGACACCCAGGTACAGCGGTAGGTCCGTGGCCGGCATTTCCGATGCAAGTTCCTCTTCCAGTTGCCGTTCTTTGTCATCCTTCGTGGAATGCTGATAATCCGCGGGCGCATAGTAGCCGCGACGATAGTCGATCTTCATCCCCGGCTGATTCAACTTCACAACAATACGCCGGTAACGCCCGTCCCGCGCGGAGTTCGTGCTGTGATAGCCGATCAGGTAATAAGTCGACGTATCCTGCTGCACTCCTTTGAAAATCTTGCTGAAGTCGTTGGAATCGAGGAAAGCGCGTCCGCCCGTATCGCTGGCCAGCGTCACCAGTGTTTCTTGCGTCGTGAAGTTGGAATTCAAGGCGTTGATCGTCGACTGCCCGGAATACGCCGACACGCCGCGCAGGCTCGCGTTCTGCGCCTCACCCCCGGCCACGAGTGCCTGCAGACCGCGCATGTCCATGGTGTAAATCGCGAGGTTCGAACGAACCGCCGCGTTCACGGCGGCCCGCAATTCCGATTGATTTTCAATACCGGTGCGGTCCATGCCACTGGAAAAATAGATGAGCGATTTCTTCTGTTGCACGTGCGAAAGCTTCTCCGCCACAGATCGTAGCGCCTCCAGGCGCCGGTCCGTGTTGAAGATGTTGTATT
>CAZILJ010000013.1:0-2043 GCA_964539915.1 uncultured Acidobacteriaceae bacterium
AGCCTCTTGAAGGACAGCTTGTAACGCGGTGTTCGCGGTCTTGAACCCGACCGGCGAGAACATCATTCTCACCATATGCCTCCCGCTTCCGGCGTAGGTCGGAGTTGAGATTTCGCTCGGTTTGATGGAAACCTCGAAGGCAGGAGTAGTCGCGTTTGCGTCCTCTGTCTGCGCTTGAGCCCGGCCTTGGCTTACCGTCCCGATGCCAACCACGATGGGCGCAGCGAGGGCCAGGAATGCAACTGCGGTGAGCAATAGCTTTCTGCCGAAATCCAGTTTTCTTACAAAACGCTCGGTCATGATGTCCACCATCCTTCTTTTTAGATCGGATCCCGTGACTCCCGACACGCAAGCCAGCGGAGATGCCACGCAGAATTCACACACCTTCAGAATGCTTTCGGCATAGACCTGCCGTTCGCTGCCCAGTTCCACAACCTCTTCGTCGCAGGCGCGCTCGCGTTCTTCCACCAGCCGTGTGCCCAACCACCAAACCAGAGGATGAAACCAGAACAGCGCCTCGACCACCATGTGGACCGCCGCCGCCAGGTTGTCGCGGCGGCGTATATGCCACAATTCGTGCGCGAGAATCGCATCGAGGTGCGGCTGTGCGAGATGCTCGGAGATCCCTTCCGGCCAGATCAGTACCGGACGAACTATGCCAAAGATTCCCGGCTCCAAAGAAGCTCGCGACAGGAACATCTCGATTCTTTTTCTCATGCCTCCCGTACGCTCCAGTCGACGGAGCGCCTCGATCTCTCGTCCTTCCCGCAACGGCACTGCTTCCCGCAGGGCCACCGCAACCCTCCGCCACCCCACACACCACACCAAAAGCACCGCCGCACACCCGCACAGCCACGCTGCCAGGGCCAAGATCGGAAACATGTGCATCGAACTCGCAGAAGGGATCGAAGACAGGGACCGGGCTACCGGCGGCATTGCGCCTTCCCTGAACGGCTGATTCATCTCTTGCATCACGAAGTACAACCCGGTTTGTGCTCCCGCAGAAGCCCGGTACCACGCCAGATGCCGGCCAACTTCGACGAGCAAGGAAAACGGAATCAGGAATTTCACCGACGCCGCCAACCATACCCAATAACGGACCCGCGCCTGGTTCTTTCGCAAAATCAACGCCAGCAGCCCGGCTGCGATCGCGAACAGCGTCGACTGCCACAAGTGATTGCCAAGGCCCGGCGGGATGGCTCTCCACATCGAGGACCACTGTTCTGGGGTCATTGGTCTTTGTCCTTTCTCGCGAGCTTCCGCAAAGTCTTTTCGGCTGCCTTTACATCTTCGAGCGTGAGTTGTCCGGATTCGATGAGGTGTGCCATGACAGGTTGCGTGCGCCCGCCGAACAGCGCCAGCAGATCGTCGATCAACCTCCGCTGCGCTGTGTCGCGGGAAATCGCAGCCACGAATATGTGGAAATTGCCCACCTTCTTCACGCGGCGCACGGCTTTCTTGCCCTCCAGACGATATACCGTGGTCTGAATGGTCGTGTAAGCAGGTCTTCCTTTTTCTGGAAAAGCTTCCTGAATCTCGCGGATAGAAGCGCTGCCGCGGGTCCAGAGTGTCTCCATGATCTGCAACTCGAGTTTCGCTAATTTCGGTCCGGCCATTTCATCTCCTACCAACGTATGCAGTACTACTACATGTGTAGTTTTAAAGTCAAGTCTTTTTTGAATCGACTCGCCCTCCGCTTAGGCGATGTCCCTCGGGAATCCGCAAAAGAGACTCCCCGCAATTCTGATTGCGGGGACTAAGGGAAAAGGATCGACTTCCTCCACGCTGGCTTCCATTCTGCAGCCATCTGGCGGAACGCGGGCGGATGCGCCCCGCGCCACACGAACCTGCCGAGCTTCGCTCGGCGAACACCCGGGGCGGCTGTGCCCACATAAACTCTGCCTGGGTCTAGCTTATTTCTTCGTCCATTGGTCGACCCACTCATTCACCGTCTTGTACCAGAGGCGAGAATTTTGCGGCTTCAGCACCCAGTGGCCTTCGTCGGGAAAGTACAGCATCTTCGATGGCACGCCTTCCATCTGC
>CAZILJ010000014.1:0-5134 GCA_964539915.1 uncultured Acidobacteriaceae bacterium
CCTGGAGCGGTGCGAACGCGCGCATGATCACATGATTCGTCATGGCGAGGGCCTTGAGATCCTCAAGCTCTTTCAGGCTCAGCCCGGAAATGAGGTCGCCAGTTCCGCCGGGATAGCTGTCGATGGAAGTGGCGCGAGCCCTGGTAGCAGGATCCGCCGTAGTTGGCGTACTCAATAAAAGGCCAGATAAGAGAGTTAAATTTTTAGACGAATCGCGCACATGCTCCATCGTATGGAACTCCGTTCACACGCTGTATGACACAGCCCGCAGCTTGGATGTGAAAACCTGGGCTGTGGTTGGCGTTCGGGAAGGAGGAGATCAGCGCGATCCGGCGGCAGATTCGACATTCTGGCCGCATTTTGCGAAATTCAGGCGTTCGATCGCCGTACCCTCTTCGTAGTCGTTCCAGGTCTCGATCAATACAAAGGGGAGGGGATGCGCCGCGTCAAAATAGCGATTGTAGAAGTGAAGAGTGTCCTCGAAAGTCTGGCCGCAGCGGGTCGCCATGTGACGATTCAGGCCCCATTTCGCCGCGGAATCATCGAAACCCGGCCACGCGGCGCCGACAGCGATCTTGTCTGGATGCTGGTTGCGCATGTTCTTGTAGAAATAGTCCAGATACCCCTCGCCCCAATTACTTCCGTCTGGCGTCCATCCCTTTTGTCCGGGCTGAACCCAGGCATAAGATCCCGCAATAGCGCCCGCTGATGGAGCCGGCGGATCGTCTTTGTAAATCAGGTACGGAGTTGCTTCCCATGAACTGCAATGCTCGGCCACTCTGCTCCAATCCACGTGCCCGTGTTTTGGGAAAATGAAAATCATGGGATGGCCGTTGTAACTGAGATAGGCAGCGCGATGCCGAGCTTCCGGGCCGATGTATGCCTTGTAAGCCTTGTCGAAGGCCGCGAAAGCCGCATCTGTGGCCTGCCCGTCGTCATCTTCGGCCTCGTTATAGAGAAGAGCGACTTGAAAATGATTTTCGTCTGCCGCTTCTTGCATGAGCGCGAAGTTGTGGTCGGAGAACGGAATGCCAGATCCGTACCAGTCCACGATGAAGGCCGAAATCCCAGTATGGCGAGCTTGCTGAATCTGCCGGCGAATCACGGCGGGATCGTTGCTGGAATAGCCCACGTCCATGTGGACATGGTCTCCAAACCATGGCATGTAAACGGCGAGAACCTTAGGCCAGGAGCCAGGAGCTTGCAGGTCCTGCTGCAAGGCGCGGTGTACCCCAGGCGTAGTACAAGCACTCCCCGCCATAAAACACACCATCGCCAGCACTAGCAGCCGTTTCGACAACGACACACTCCATGTCTTCCACCGTGAGATGAAAATTAGATGCCGTGGAGGCCGGAGTGGTTGGCGGTGAGCCGAGCTCTCAAAACTGCGGCACGGCTTGGAGCTGGCGGATGACCCACCGGTCAGCGGCGGGAGTCATGAGCACGACATAATGCACAACCACATGTTCGTTGTGCACCGTCTTGTCGCCATCAAGAATCTGCAGATCGTAGTCGGCGGTATCTTCGAGCTCGATCATGTCGCCCTCAGGTGCGTAGAAAACCGCGTCTACTTTGTGGTTCTGGTTCAGATAGCGGGAGCTGAGGCCGTTGCGCCTTTGACTGGCGACCGCGTCGGTGAGCCATGCGTTGGCTGTGCCGACGAATAGACCGCTCAGAGGAGCGGTCGAGGAAGATTCCATGGCTTGCTCAAGATTCGCCCATGCGAACCTGTAGTCCCGGAGAATGACGCGTTCGGTCGGACTTTCGACCGATCGCGGACCGGCCTTGCCGGTATTGAGCACGACGTTTGGAGCGGAGTCGGCGCAAACCGAATAACGCGGCGCCAGCAGAGCGATCGCGGCAACCGCGATTGCGATCAATTTCGCCAGCCGGCCGAAGCGAATCAGGTGGTTGGCCCACATCGTCTTGGTCGCTGTCACCGCGATCATTCTCATTGCGCCCCCAGGCGTAGCTCATTGCCCATGACCACTCCCGACGCTGCAGATATCGCAACCGGACCGCTACCCATCATTTGGGCGCGCGCGATTCCTTTTTTGATCGGAGCGTCTACGGTGCCGGTTCCCTGGGAGTCTTTCGCAGTGAAGGTCACAATAGTGCCATCGGGCACGGGATTACCGGTGCAATCGCGCACCGGCTCGGTCTCGACGATGAAGCCTTTGGCATTACGCTGGCCTTTAATTCGCAGACTGCACGGGTCGGAGGCCACTTGCTGCACAACTCGCCGGGTAGCTACATCATTGACGGAGGCCGTGATTTGCAAAGCGCCGGCCGATCTGCCCGAGTTCGTATGAAACCTGGCGACGCCAGTTTGGGTGGCGACCCGATGAGTGGCGGGCGCGGTGCCAGCGGCGGTCAGCTGAAAATCCACCGTCGCAGGCACCAGTACCAAGTTCCGAAATTCGTCGAAAGGCAGAGCGACTCCGCTGACCATATTCGTCTGTCCCACCGGCGCGCGCGAGGGATGGACGAGAAAAGTGAGATTGACAGGCTTTGCCGGCGCCACAAAAAAGCCGACGCTTCGGCAGTTGCCGGAACAAACGATGGCGAGGTAGGTTCCAGCGCTTTGCAGTTCCTTCGCGCTTAGCTGGACGTCCTGTCCCAACGTGACTTCGCGCTTGACCGCGATACTTGGACCGACAAGATAAAACGAGCCCGTACCGCTGCCGGTCGTGGCAATCGACGCCGCATTCCCCGCGACGGCACTCGAAGGCGCGCGGAGATCGGCGTCCTGCGCTGGGGCCGCCGCAGCCAGGCATAGTACGCCGACCAAGAGGGCCAGGGCGCCGTGCTCGAGAACTCTCCTCAAGTTATGACCTTTCCAGACTGTATTGATTAACGACGACATGAAAGTTCTGGACCTTCCCTGCCAGCGATTTCGGAATCTCGACCGCGAATGGCTCAGACTCCTGTGGCAGCAAGGCGCGCTGCAGGTAGCCGTCGGAGACCCACACGACCTTGCCATTGTTGTCGTAGAAGCTGGCAATGACGTGCGGAATGTTCACGGTCTGCCCACTTTGATTGAGCAACTCCCCGTGCAGAACCGATCGGCCCTGCGCATCCGTGTCCAGCTTCTGGTTCATCACGCCAATGACCGGGTCCGATGAGGCCGGAACCAGCGTGGCTTTCACGTCCATGTGCACGTTCTTCACTTTGTTCAGATTGACGTGCGGAAAATCGATGCGATACGGCGAAACTTGCTTGGGCAGCAGCACATGAAGAATCTTGTCGAAGCTGCTCTCATCATCAATCGCACTCCCGGAAGCATCGATCAAGGTGGACTGCACGTTAACAAAGGCAGGGACCGTGTCTTCATTGACGACCTCGCCCATCACAACTGCGCCCTCGGCGGAATCCACGGCATTCATGGAAACGATGCGCACGTGGGGCGCGTCCACGCCACCCGAACCCCATTGTTCGCCAGCGCTGCCGGTAACCAGATCCCAGCGTAGGTAGTTCACGGGAATGACCTGCGACGGTACGTTCGGCACGGGAACCTCGTCCCATACCACCTGCCACTTATCTCCGCGATGCATCAGCCGGAAGTCGCGAACGTCTTCCATAGGGCCCACCGGAGTCGACCAGTGCAATCGCACGCGCATTTGCGCTTCCGCGTCGGTTGCGTGAAGCGGGCGAGCGTCATAGCCTTCCAAGGACGAGAACGAACGCAGCGCACCGTTGGAACCGGTCCACTCCTGGATAAAGGCCTGTTCGTTCACGCTGTCATTGGTTCGCTCGACACTGGAAAACGCGCGGTCCCAGTTGCGTCTTTGAACATCGATGAGCAAGTTCGAAAGCGCCTGTTCCGGGGTATTGGCGTTGGAATTGAATCCCGGTAGCGCCGAGCCCGAAGCGATGCCAACCGTTCCGCTGGAACCGCCGACCGCGGTCAAACCGGCGAGCATCAGCACCACGGTTAGAACGACGAGGGCGATTGGAAGTATGCGACTCATATCAATCTCTTCATTCTGCCGATACTTCAGGCGACGTAATGTCCTTCGCGCTCTGCCACACGCACCGCGGGCTCGACCACTGTTCTCACTCGCTGGGAGGCGGGCAAGAACAGGACCAAAAAGATGGAGAGTACGCTCACTCCAATCGGAACAGTGCCCCAGAGCAAGCCCATGAAGGCGGAAGGAATAGCATCGGATTCGATACGGTGAGCGGGCAGGACATCATCCTTCGACCAAGCGGTAATATCACCGTTATTGAAGGCCTCAATTTTTCGCCACCCCACAAAAGTCAACAGCGGCTCGTAATAGGAGTCGTGGACAAACACGTACTTCAGGCCGTAGCGGTTCGCGTGTTCCAGCATGGCGCGAAGCGAGGCCATGCCGGCCGATCCGTAAAACTTGGCGTTGGTGAGCTGCGCAGAGCCGTACTGCGTCATCTCGGGCAACAGCCGAGCGGAATTGTAATCGCCGTCGACGCTGCTGGCGTCGGTGTAGGTCGATACTTTAGCGAGCTCGCTGCCAAAACCCAGCGTGAGGTAGCGATACGAATCGTGCCCGTCGCGGTTGAGAAATGCGATCACGGGATTGACATCCATGGTGATCGTCGGGCGAAAGGGATTGGCGGTGAGCCATGCTAATGCCGCGCCAATTGTGACCACTGAGGCCAGAGCCAAACCCACCGCAGCTTTGGCTCGGAAGCGATCGAGCAATTGAACAGCCAGCAACCCTACGATCGGCATCGCCAGCAGGGTCGCCCAGAAGGCGAAGCGCTCAAAAGTCAGAATGTTGTACGCGCGGCCGAGGAGCCATCTCGGCAGTGGCGTGGTTCCACCCAATCCAAAGATCAGGCTGAGCCAGAATCCAATCAACAGAGGCCGCAGCCTAGGTATGGACGACCCGCGGATGATGATGAAAGGCAAAGCCAGAATCAAGGCTCCATACGGAATGAGGAAGTAATTCACTCCGGTGATCGAATGCAGCAGGTAGTTCGCGCGGCTGTCATGCGGAATTGGTATCTGGTGGATCGGATGCTGAATCAGAGCCATCCAGTAAGGCAGCAGGACGACGCCCACGCCGACGCCAACCAGGACCGCGAATACCGCAGCCCTCGTGAGCACCCCGGCAACCGAACTCTCCCTGCGCTCATGGCGCGCGTCGAGGCG
>CAZILJ010000015.1:0-4142 GCA_964539915.1 uncultured Acidobacteriaceae bacterium
TTATCAAGATAGTGATTAGTTCGACTCCACCTCGACCACTATCTAATTTATTATCAATGCCTTACTTACATTTTATAACGTCATACCATGACGTTGTGTCGGAAACAGCTTTCCCCGCCGACTCTTTTACACCCTCAACGGCTAAACGGGCAGCGCTTCGGTCCCGATTGTGTCTGTCCCGGCTTCTACTTTGAGCCGGTACTCTTGTCCCCGGCGGGGATGGAAGACGAGCCCCGGACGGAAACACGCGATGCAGGTACCGGAGGGCCGGCGAACGCTCGGGTACACAACTCCATTCGACCCTTCAAAAAGGAGTTTGTTCGCGTGTGACTGTGGGGCGCTGTAGCATTGCGGAACCGGATCGGGCTGCAGGCAGCTCTCTTGTTCCGCAGCATCGAGCGTATGGAACAAGCCTGAGAAGTCGGCCAGGAAGTCTATGTAGTCGAACGCGTGCTGCCCTTGGATGCGTCCGTCGGTGAGGAAACGCCGCCTGTGAAACCCGACCTCAGCAATCGAGGTCTCGATCTCGAAGCCTGCATACCAGGCGCCCCGTTGTGGGCCGTGGAAGCGGCCACCGAACGGACCTGGATGGGTGAAAGCTGCATTCACGATGTGGGCTTCTGGCACTCCCAGCAGCAGCTCGCCCGGTCCAATCGCGGTGTTGCCTCCGATCTCCGCGATCTTGCGCTCGTCGGTTGCCGCATCGAGCTCGCTGAGGTCAGCGAGAACATCGGATGGAAGGGGAAGGCTCTCAAGAACGCTCTCAGAGCCGTATTTGGCGGGGATCAGTCTATGGGTTCCAGCCTGGTCGAACTGTACGAGCTGCGCCAGTCAGTGCCCACCCTGCTCCGCGTCGATCAGGCTTCGCACCTGCTGCAGCCCTGGTATTCCGGCCCGGACCATGTAATCGATGGGCATCTGGCCGCGGAAAAGGAGATTGTCATTCGGCTGCGTAACCCAGCGGTCCGCCAGTTCGTCGGGAAGAAGGATGTGCAGGGCCTTATAAATTCCGACGAGGTAGGAGATCCGCGTTAGCTCGTCCTGCCGCAACGTCCCGGCAGCCGACTTCAGCTTGTAGACGGTGGAACGAGGCATACCGCCGAGAAGCTCCCCGGCGCGTTCGATCGGAATCTGCCACTTGTCCATAATGGCGAAAAATCCGTCGATTGCAGACCGGCTCAACCGCTCGCGCGTCTCCAGCCGGCTCAGATCCGGCGTAGCGTCAAACTGGTATCCCGGCGCGGCGTAGTTTGGAAAAGTCGCCATTGCGATTGCCTCCTGCCCTGAATTGTCTCATAATAGATAAAATATGTCTACGCCAAGATGAGCTCGCGGTCTACCATCTATCGGTGGAATTCCGGGGCGAAAAGCATTTTCGTACAATAAACGTACAATGGCACTGGGGGTTGCCCTTCTAGCCGTTTTGTGGCAGTTCCTTGGAATCAATAATTTCCGTGTTGTCAACACCAAGGACCCTTCGCCCCCGCCTCCACAACTATCCAGTTTATTATCAATTGTTTACGGACATATTTTAATTTCTGCAGAGGCGAATTCTCCGCCGGAGCGTCTCTCCGGTTTTTTCTTCTCGCTGATTACGAACCAATCGAACGACCGATTATTCTTGGCGGAAAGAGAAATGATTTTCGCTCTGCCATTCGCGAGTAGGAGCTATATAAGTTCCTGTTTGCCAACCATCCACCCTCTGACCTGGTTGCGGTCACACGGGCGACCCTTGTCACGACCCCAATAGCTGGTGTGCTCCATGAGTGGCCCGCTCTGAATCGTCCCTTTGACCACCATAGGTTTTCAAGTCATCTCTTGACCGCCGATGGTCGAGTCTCTACCATTGTGCCTCATTGATAGTCGAATGTCTTCCATGGCTAAACGGACACCGGAACGCGCGAACCTTCTGCAAGGCACCCTTGACATGCTGATCTTGCGAACTCTTCTTTATGGTCCTGCTCACGGTCACCAGATCGGCAAGCATATTCAGCGAACCACGAACGATTTTCTCCAGATGCAGCACGGCTCACTTTACCCCGCTCTGCACCGGCTGGAGCGAAGGGGATGGGTCACCTCGAAATGGGAGATGGCTCCAGATCGGAATCGGGAATTCAAGTACTACCGGCTTACAGATAAGGGAAGAAAACAGCTTGTCGTCGAAGAGTCTCAATGGAAGCAGATGGCAGAAGCTGTGGCGCGGGTGATGTGGCCCGCAGCTGAGGAGAGCTGAGATGAAATGGTGGAAGATCGGGAAACGCGATGCCGATTTGGAACGGGAACTGCAATCCGATCTTGAGCTGGAAGAAGAAGAGCAGAGGGAACGCGGGGCTGCGCCAGAAGAGGCCCGCTATGCCGCCCTGCGCGCCTTCGGCAATCCCAGTTTGATTAGCGAGCAAACTCGCGAGGTCTGGAGTTGGGACAGGCTCGAGACTCTTCTGCGCGATCTAAGAATCAGCATCCGCACGCTCGCTCGGCAGCCAGGATTTTCAACGGTGGCGGTGCTGGTGGTTGCCGTTGGCATGGGCGCGACTGTCTCGCTGTTCACCGTCGTCTGGTCGGTGCTTCTGAAACCTCTGCCGTTCGATCACCCGGAGCAACTCGTTCGGCTCTACGAAAGCAGCGAAAGGTTTCCGGCGAACGTCGTCGCCCCCGGCATTTACGGCGAATGGAAACGCGAGAGCCGATCGTTCTCCGATCTCGCGCTTTATCAAGACTGGCCGCAGTACAACCTGTCCGAAGGAGGTGCGCTGCCCGAACAGGTCCGTGCAACGATCTGTTCCTGGGACCTTTTCGCCACGCTCGGTGTCCAGCCCCGCATCGGACGCTCCTTCACGGCGGAGGACGACCAGCCTTCGGCCAACGGTACCGTCATCCTCAGTTGGTCTCTTTGGAAACGCCGCTTTGGCGGTGACTCTTCCGTCATCGGCCGCAAAATCAATCTGGATGCGAAACCTTACATCGTCATTGGCGTGATGCCTCGTTGGTTTGCTTTTCCCGAGCAGAAGGTGCAGATCTTCCTTCCTGTGTACCACGAGAGAACGCCTGAGCAGATGGCCCAGATCGACAACCACGGGTTCGTGGTGATTGGAAGGCTTACACCCGGTGTCAGTCGCGAGCAGGCCACACAGGAAGTCTCGGCGATCGTGCGCCGCATCCACGACGCCCATCTCGACCGTCCGTTCATGAGCAGCGGCGCGGGGATCCGGCCACTCATCGATTACCTGGTGCGCAACGTGAAGCCCGCGCTTTATATGCTCCTGGCCGCCACCGGTTGCATGCTGCTGATTGCGTGCCTCAACGTGGCCAACCTGCTGACGGCCCGCTCCGCGGCACGAGCACGCGAAATTGCCGTGCGGAAAGTGCTCGGTGGCGGTCGCTTCCGCCTACTTCGTTCGCAGCTCATCGAAACGCTCGTACTTTTCTCCGTCGGAGGAGCAGCAGGCCTCGCTCTCGCCTACGCGGCTCTCCGATGGTTCGTCATCACGCGAACCGACATGGTGCGTGCGGAGTCGATCGGCATTGACGCCGTCGTGGTCGCAACCGTCGCGGGACTCGTGTTGATTTGCGCTCTGCTCGCCGGACTCATCCCGGTGCTGGCAAGCCGTTCCGGGAACCTGGTCGCGGCGCTGCAAGAGTCGTCGCGCAGTTCCACCTCGGGCCACTCGCGTACCGGTGTGCGCAAAGTGCTTGTGGGCGCCGAAGTTGCGTTCACCGTGGTTCTGCTCGTCAGCGCCGGCTTGCTCCTCAAGAGCTACATGCGGCTGCGGTCGAATGACCTGGGCTGCGCGACCGACAAGATCCTCACCATGCATTTCACTCTTCCAGAAGTGCACTACAGCAAGCCGGCACAGCGGGTGTCATTCTTCGACGATCTGCTCACGCGCGTGCGTGCATTGCCGGGAGTCGACGCCGCCGGCCTGGTCCGGGCGGTTCCCGGTGAAGGATACTTCGGCGACGGTAGCGTGACCATCGCCGAGCATCCGCCGTTGCCGCAGGGGCAGTCGCTACTTGCGATCGTTCGCTGGGCCGATCCCAGCTATTTCGCGGCGATAAAAATCCCGTTCCTGCGCGGGCGCACCTTCGGTTCCGATCAGCGTCTCGATGGCGCTAAAGAAGCCATCATCAGCGCTGAATTCGCG
>CAZILJ010000016.1:0-3247 GCA_964539915.1 uncultured Acidobacteriaceae bacterium
CGAGGTTTACGGCGTGCCCTTCATGTGGGGACCGGATCCCATCATTTACGACAACACCGCCTTTCCGCAGCCGCCGGATTCCTGGAGCATTCTGTGGGACCCGAAATACAAAGGGAAAGTTTCGGTGTGGGACGATCTGTCGACCGTCTATATGGCAGCACAGGTTCTGGGATACGACAAGCCCGATCCGTCGCGGCTTTACAACTTGAGCGACGATCAACTGGAGACGGTCAGGAAAAAGCTGTTGGAGTTGAAGCCAAACATCCGCAAGATGTGGGCGACCGGCGGTGAATTGACGAACTTGTTTGAGAGTCACGAAGTCGTAATTGCGATGGGCTGGCCGCTCAATACGGCGGATCTAAGAAAAGCGAATTTCCCCGTGGGTGAGACCATTCCCAAGGAAAACACAACCGGGTGGATCGATCACTTGATGATCACCGCAGGCAGCGAGAATAAGGAACTGGCTCACAGATTTCTCGAGTACATGGTGGAGGCGAAGACGCAAAAACTGGTGACTGACAAGACCCACTATGTTCCTGCGAATCCGCAAGCGGCACAGTTCATGACCACGGACGAGGTGAAGACGCTCCATCTGGACGACGTGGAGAAATACCAGAAGCGGCTGTATTTCTGGCAGAACGTGCCGCGGCGCGCCAAATACACCGAGGTTTGGAACGACGTAAAGGCTGCACAGTAGCGGACCCAGGATTCCTTACAGATTCAGGATTCGGACAGAAAACCATCCATGGCATCCCCGATCACTCCTGCCATCCCGTCAACGGCGAGCGCGCACCCAACCGCGAAAACCGTACTGCTCAGCATCCGGAATGTGGCCAAGACCTTCGGTCGCAACGTCGTGCTGCGCAACGTTTCCCTGGAGATCGCGGAGGGAGAATTCCTGACCATCCTCGGCGAAAGTGGCTCGGGAAAAACGACGCTGCTGCGCGTTATTGCTGGCTTCGAGACTGCCACTTCCGGCGAGCTTTGGATGGGAGCGGAGCGCCTGGATCACCAGCCTCCCTACCGCCGGCGCGTCAATACCGTGTTTCAATCCTATGCGCTGTTCCCGCATCTGACCGTCGAGCAAAACGTCGCCTATGGATTGCGTGTGGCGAAGCGGCCTGCGTCCGAGATCACCGAGCGAGTCGCAGAAGCGCTGGACAAGGTAAAGATGACGGCGCACGCGAAAGCCAAGCCATCGAAGATCAGCGGCGGCCAGCAGCAACGAGTCGCGTTAGCTCGCGCGCTGATCAATCGCCCTCGATTGCTTTTGCTCGACGAGCCCCTATCAGCGCTCGATGCGAACTTGCGGCGTCAGATGCAGGTGGAACTGAAATCTCTGCAGCGCGAGGTAGGCATCGCGTTCGTGTTCGTGACGCACGACCAGGAAGAAGCCATGGTCATGTCCGACCGGATTGCATTGCTGCGGTCGGGCGAACTGGAACAGGTGGCCGCGCCCCGCGAGATTTACAGCCGTCCCGCCACGGCCTATGTGGCGCAGTTCATCGGACACACAAATTTATTGAAGGGCGAAGTAAAGGATGGAGTGGCGCGATGCGCGATGCTGGCGTGGCCGGTTTCGCTTCCTGATGGGCCCGCACTTTTTTCGTTGCGACCGGAACATGTTCGCCTGCGCGAGGACGGAGCTAAAACAGAAAGTGATCGTGGCGCAACGGTGCACACCCGGGGGCGAGTTCTGCATCGTGCGTTTCACGGGGCCACGGAATTGATTCGCGCGGAGTGCGCTGACGGACTTGTCCTGGTCCTACGCACGGCAAGCGGAGGCGAGGGAAAGAACGAATTTGAGATTGAGTTCTCGCCCGCCGATGCGGTTCCAGTGCGCGAGTCCGCGGAAAGGAACTGATGTTCTCCCGCGCTTATAAAACCGCTGTGACGGTGCCACCTCTGGTCTGGGTCACGGTGTTCCTGCTGACGCCGTACCTGCTGATGTTCTGCTATAGCTTCTGGTCCGTCTCGCCGGCGCAGGCCATCGTGCATTCGTGGAATCTCGACAACTATAAGGAGTTGTTGCAGAAGACGGTGTACTGGCAGACGCTGCTGCGCTCGATGTGGATCGCGGCTCGCGTGATGCTGCTTTCTCTGCTGCTGGGATATCCGCTTGCATACTTCGTGTCGTTCTATGCAGGAAAGAGAAAAGATCTGCTGTACCAGATGGTGATCATCCCACTGTGGGTCAGTTATCTGGTGCGAGCGTATGCGTGGAAGACGATTCTCGGCTCAGATGGCGTGCTGAACACACTCTTGCAATATGCACATCTGACGAGACGTCCGCTCGACTTTTTGCTCTACAGCCCTTTTGCGGTCGTGCTGACACTCACGCACATCTATACGCCTTTCACGTTCCTACCGATTTATGCGGCGCTCGAGCATATCCCCCGCAACCTGGTAGAAGCCTCTCACGACCTGGGCGCGACGCCGGCGCAAACTTTCTGGAAGGTTATTTTCCCGCTGTCGATTCCCGGCGTTGTGGCCGGAGCGACGTTCGCCTTCGTCTTGAGCTTGGGCGACTTTCTTGCACCCCTGCTGCTGGGAGGCCCAAGTGGCATCATGATTTCGAACATCGTGGTCAGCTTGTTCGGCGCGGCTTACAACTGGCCACTGGGCGCGGCAATTTCACTGGGCATGCTGGTGATCGTGGTGAGCCTCCTGTTTCTTTCCGAGCATCTGGAAAAGAAATGGAGTTTCTCGTGACTGCCGGCCCGATGTCCAACATCCCCCGTTCGCGCTGGCTGCTCGCACATGCTGCGGCGGTATTTGCATTTCTATATCTACCGATTGCGATCCTTATTCTTTACTCGTTCAACGGACAAGGCGTCGGCGGATTTCCGCCGCACCACCTTACGTTTGACTGGTATCGCATCTTGTTCGCCGATGAGCCGATCTGGGATTCGGTGCTGAACAGCCTGCAGGTGGCGTTTGCAGCTATGGCGATTTCGTTGACGTTCGGAGTTCCGGCCGCGCTGGCGCTCGAGCGCGCACAGTTTCCCGGCAAGGCATTTTTTCGGAGACTGGTGCTGCTCCCCTTAATCCTGCCCTGCATTATCACTGGCCTGTCGCTGCTCATGCTGTTCAATGTGATGGGGGGGAAGCTCAGCCTGATGACAATTGTGCTGGGACACGGGACGGCTTTAATCTCGGTGGCAACCACAGAGGTCTTTGCGGGCCTGCAAAAGCTTGACCGCGCGCAAGAAGAAGCCTCACTCGATCTGGGAGCGAACTACTGGCA
>CAZILJ010000017.1:0-1802 GCA_964539915.1 uncultured Acidobacteriaceae bacterium
CGTTCTGGTGCGCATGGAGCGAACCAAGCTGGTCAGAATCTTGATCGCAGTGCTGATCACGCAACCCATCTATCGTTCTGTTCTGACGCTGATGGGATATCGGGGCTACACCTGGTTCGCATTCGACACTCATCTGGATGCAATCGTGCTCGGCTGCGTGATTGCGATCGCGGCGAAGGGCGGCTGGGCGCCGCCGAGATGGATGTTGCATCCCTGCACTCCGATTTGCGCCTTGATTCTTGTATTCGCCCTTCAAAGTCAGAACGACATCGTGACCTATCTACTCGCGGTGATTCTGGTCGCGGTGGTTTGCCGGCCTCCCGCGATGCTTAACCATCCAGTCGCTCGGTACTTCGGCGCAGTCTCCTACTCCCTCTATCTTTGCCACACCTACGCGCGGGAGGTTGTGTGGCAATGGATTCTAGGAGGGGCGCACATCCACTCGTTCGCTCTCGCATTGGTGTCGCAGCTGATGATCGCGTTCGCTCTGGCGTCCATTCTTCACTTCAGCATCGAAAGGCCTTTCTTGAAACTGAAGAATCGTTTTCATGGGAAGACAAGCCAGACAGTGCCATCCTAAATGCGTCCATGCGGCATGGCTCGCTGGCAAACTCCGGTCCCGCGAATGATCGGCAGACGCTACAATTCTGCTGCGGAGCCGTATTCCGATGAACCCAACAAGATATTGGAGAACCATCCCTTGGAAGTCGCGCGCTGGTTTCTTGCTGGGCGTCTTCTTCATCTTCAGCACCGTGGGGTTCATCAGCGACATTATGGAAATGGGCCGCCAGCCGGCGCTCCGCTTTGTCCTGAGCGTCCTACTATCAGGCGGATTCGCGATGTTCTATGCCGCTTCGGGATTTGTGCTTCGCGGCCGGCTCTGGAAGGCATTCGTTCCCGCTTTCATCCTGCAGTTCATGTTGATGTACGGGCTGGGCAGGTCGCTTCCGGGACCTCGCCTGGTTCTGCCGGTGGAAGCCGCCGAAATCGCCCGGTTGCAAAGCCGTCTAACGCTCGATGGCATCGCCGCCATGTGTGTAGTAGGTCTGGGCTACGGTTGCTTCGTTTACGTCACGATTACCGAGAGCCGGCGTTATGTTCATATCTATGCCGAGATGGTGCTGGCCAGCGAGATCCACCGCGTGCTCGTTCCCTCCATCCATACCAGGATTGGCAATTTCGAATTCTACGGTCGCTCGTTACCGAGTGGCGAGGTAGGCGGTGACCTCATCGATCTCGCCGGGACAGAAGACCGTTGGGCCGCTTACGTGGCGGACGTGTCGGGCCATGGCGTTGCTCCCGGAATCGTCATGGCGATGGTGAAGAGCGCCGCTCGCATGCTGCTGAGTTCGGGACATGATCCTGACCGTCTTCTCCCTCGGCTCAACGAGGTTCTATTTCCGTTAAAGGGACCAGAAATGTTTGTCACCGCCTGTTTTCTGGCCAAAGACGGAGACGGGTTGCGGGCCGGCCTTGCAGGTCACCCGGCGATTCTGCACTTTTCGCCAAAGACCAACGACGTGGTCCAGCTGGAATGCCCAAACCTGCCGCTGGGCATTCTTCCATCCGGAGAGTTTGTAAGTTCTGCGATTCGCGCCGAACAAGGATCGGTCTTCGCTCTTTACACCGACGGTTTGCTCGAGACCGCGAATGCCGGGGGGGAGGAGTTTGGTCTCAAGAGACTCCAGGCGGAATTCCAGAAACATGCCACCAAACCACTTGACGTGATTTGCCGGTTGCTTCAGGAAAGCGTTGCCCGCCATGGAGCACAACGGGACGACCAGTCGCTGTTGTTGATCCGC
>CAZILJ010000018.1:0-2063 GCA_964539915.1 uncultured Acidobacteriaceae bacterium
CGGCCACGCCCACTTTCGTCGAACCGATCTTCGTGGCGGTTCCAGAGGGATCCTTGAAGTAGCCGGCAATGGCTTCTCTGACAGGTTTGTTGGTGTTGAGCAGCCAGAGCACGATGAAGAGCGCCATCATCGCAGTCACAAAGTCGGCGTAGGCGACTTTCCAGGCACCCCCATGGTGTCCGCCATGTCCGCCTTTCTTCTTGATGATGATGATGGGACGTGAGGCAGGCATAAGGTAAGGTTCTCAGGCTGATGCCGAAGCAGCAGCTGGAGCTTCTGGTTCCGATGGTTTATCGGCTTCCGCCGGCGTGCCTGGGTCAGGGGATGCATCCGCGCTCTTCTTACAGTGTTTCTCTACTTCGAGGAACGAAGGGCGCACATGGCCGGGAATCGCGCGGCGCGCAAACTCGACTGCCATGATGGGCGCGTTTCCCTTTAAGAACGAAACCATCACGACGCGCAGAACATGCAAGTAGGCACCCTCATCTTCCGCGGTCTTCTGCATATTGGCCGCGAGCGGCCCGACTAATCCGTAGCACAGCAAGATGCCAAGAAATGTGCCCACGAGGGCGGCGGCGACTTTGCGGCCGATTTCTTCCGGGGGACCACCCAGCGAGCCCATAGTGATGACCACGCCGAGCACAGCGGCGACAATTCCCAGGCCGGGCAAGGAATCGGCCATCGTGGTGAGGGAGGCCACGGGCACGTTGGCGCCGTGGTGGTGAACCTCCAAGTCGAGATCGAGGAGTTGGTCAAGGTCAAAGGCTTCCACTCCGCTGACGGCCATGCGCATGGTGTCACAGAAGTAGTCCCGGACGTGGTGGTCCTTAAGAAAAGCAGGATACTTTGAGAGGATCGGACTTTTGGTCGGGTCCTCGATGTCACTCTCCAATGACATCAGGCCCTCGCGGCGCGCCTTGTTGAGGAGTTCATACATCATTTTGAGGGAGTCCAGGTAGCGTTGTTGAGTGAATTTCGCGGTCCCAAACACGCCGACAAGGCCCGCGACGATTTGCTTCAGAATGTGGAGCGGATTGGCAACCAACACGGTTCCAATCGCGGCGCCGGCGATGAGGACGAGTTCCGCCGGCTGAATCAGAACCCTGACGTTGCCATGTTCCATCAGGTAGCCAGCCAGCACCGAGCCGAAGACAACGACGATTCCTATAATTGCGAACATGGGGGATCAGATCTCCGAGCTTCCCGGACCTACTTGCGAGCCCGCTGCGGCAGCGTCAGCCTTTTTCATAGAAGATTGTTGTAGCGGAGCTTGCACCCGACTCAATAAGGAGTCGATCGTGTCTCCGGTTTGCGCGCTTCCGTAAGCGACCCCAGTCGTGACCGACAACTTATCGCCCCACCACTGCAGCCCGGCGCAAGTCACCATCTTTCGAATGCGTTCCCAGGTCTGCCGTACACCGGAATCGGGACAGTTGATCAGAATCGCCACGAATTGATCGTCCGTCCAACGTCCGACAAAATCGCTAGGGCGAAGAGCGCTCCTCATAGTTTGCGCAACCACGCGCAGAATGGCGGCGCTTGCCTGCTTGCCGTAGGTGGCGCGGAAGTTGTCCAAGCGCTCAACCTGAATCGCAAGGATGCCGAATGGAAGGTGGTAGCGCGTGAAGGTCGCGAGATTTTCGCTCAAGTGGAATTGGGTGTACTCGTGATTTGGTAGACCGGTGGTTTCGTCCATACACCCGTGCGCGGCCAGAGTGTGCTGATTGCGGTCCGATGCGAATTTCTGTTCGTCAAAGCTCTCCGCAATTCCGATAATGGAACCGCGGGTATCGCGAATGGGAGCAATCCGCATGAGCACATGAACCGGATGTCCTTCTTTGTGACGCAATTGCATACGGGCTTCCTGGGGCTTGCCCTCGCGCAGGGTTCGGGTAAAAGGACAGGTTGCGCCGCAAGCCACGCAACCCTGGTCGTTACAGTTCCCCAGAATATTGTCGCGACAGGAGTGGCCTACAACCTCATGGCGTTTGTGCCCAGTAAGCCTTTCGGCTCCTTGATTCCAGAACAGGATTTTTCCTTGCCGATCCGCGACGTAAACACCT
>CAZILJ010000019.1:0-4083 GCA_964539915.1 uncultured Acidobacteriaceae bacterium
ACCGACAATGTGGTCGACCTGATGGTCGGAAAACTGACCCGCCTTCCGGTCGAAACGCAAAAGGCACTACAGCAGATGGCGTGCCTCGGCAACACCGCCGAAATCAAGATGTTTTCTATCGTTCACCGGACCTTGGAGGAAGAGCTTCATTCGGATCTGTGGGCGGCGGTCCGTCTGGAGCTGATCGTGCGTCTGGAGGGCGCTTACCGTTTTGTCCATGACCGTGTCCAGGAAGCCGCCTATTCATTGATCCCGGCACACCAGCGCGCAGGTGCGCATCTCCGGATCGGAAGGCTGCTCGTGGCCCATACTACGCCGGAGAAGCGGGAGGAGGAGATCTTCGAGATCGTCAACCAGCTCAACCGCGGCGCCGAGCTGATCACCGCAGGCGACGAGCGCGAGCATCTGGCCGAGCTCAACCTGATCGCAGGCAAGCGCGCGAAGGCTTCTACCGCTTATGCCTCGGCGCTTACCTATCTCGTCGCCGGTGCATCGTTACTGACGGAATATTCGTGGGAGCGCCGGCACGAGCTTATCTTTGCGCTGGAGCTGAACAGGGCTGAATGCGAGTTCCTCACCGGGGCGCGGTCCGCAGCTGAGGAGCACCTGGCGACCCTGGCAAGCCGCGCCGCAACCATATTGGAACAAGCCACAGTCGCCTGCCTGAGGGCGGACCTGTACATGGCCCTCGATCAAAGCAACCGCGCAGTGGAGGTCGGTCTCGACTATCTCAGGCATCTGGGCATCGATTGGTCGCCACACCCGACGGAAGAGGAAGCGGGGCGCGAATACGCGCGGATCTGGGCGCAGATTGGCGGTCGCACAATCGAGGAACTCGTCGACCTGCCCTTGATGAGCGACCCGGGATCCCTGGCAACGCTCGATATGCTAACGAAGCTCGCGCCGGCTGCATTCTTTACGGATTTCAACCTGTATTCCCTGGTCGTCTGCTTGGCGATCAATCTCAGCCTGGAGCACGGATACAGCGACGGTTCGTGCCCCCATTTTGAATGGGTGGGCGCAGTCGCCGGCGCCTGCTTCGGCGACTACCAAGCCGCGTTGCGCTTCGGCCAGCTCGGATACGATCTGGTCGAAAAACGCGGATTGAAGCGTTTTCAGGCTAGGACCTATAACAACTTTGGAGTTCAGGTCCTCCCCTGGACGAAACATCTAAAGGCCGGCCGCGAGCTGTTCCGTCGCTCGTTCGAGGCGGCAAACCAGATTGGCGACCTTACTTTTGCAGCATTCAGCAGTGCCAATTTGAATACGAATCTTCTCGCCGCAGGCGATCCGCTCGCGGATGTGCAAGCCGAAGTCGAGCGTAGTCTCGCGTTTGCGCGGAAGATACGGTTCGGGTATGCCATTGACCTTGTCAGCATCCAGCTCGGTCTGGTGCGAACACTACGTGGGCTAACGGCGAAATTCGGGTCCTTCGACTCTCAGCACTTTGACGAGCAGCAGTTGGAACACCATCTCGCCGGTAGTAAGGAGCTGGCACCCGCCGAGTCCGCCTACTGGATCCGCAAGCTGCAGGCGCGCTTCATGGCCGGCGATTATGCGTCGGCTGTCGAGGCGTCGTCAAGGGCGCAAAGGTTATTTGGGGCCTGGCAAACTGCGCCGGAAACGGCAGAACATCACTTTTACGGTGCGCTTTCCCGAGCGGCATTCTGCGACTCTGCGTTGCCTGAAGAGCGGCAGCAGCATCTGGACGCGCTGGCCGCTCACCACCGACAGCTCGAGGTCTGGGCGGTGAATTGCCCGGAGAATTTCGAAAATCGCGCCGCGCTTGTGAGCGCGGAGATCGCGCGCATCGAAGGTCGCATACTTGAAGCCGAACGCCTTTACGAGAAGGCCATCCGCTCGGCCCAAGCAAACGGCTTTGTCCAGAACGTGGCGGTCGCCAATGAACTGGCCGGGCGATTCTATGGGGCGCGCGGTTTCGAGCAAATTGCACAGCTGTACCTGCGAAACGCCCGCCAGTGCTACCTGAGCTGGGGAGCGGACGGCAAAGTGCGGCAACTTGACGAGCTCTATCCGTACCTCCACAAGGAAGAGCCGGTGACCGACACGCGCCGCACGATCGGCGCGCCAATCGAACACTTGGATCTTGCAACCGTCCTCAAGATCTCGCAGGCGGTGTCCGGTGAAATCGTGCTGGAAAACCTCATTGACACGCTGCTCCGCACCGCCATCGAGCACGCTGGCGCGGAACGCGGACTGCTCATCCTGCCACGAGGTGCCGAGCTGCGGATCCAGGCGGAAGCGACTACCGGAGGCAGTTCAGTCACAGTCGAGCTCCGTGACACGCCCCTCTCCAGCGCTGAACTGCCAGAAGCCGTCATTCAATATGCCGCGCGTACACAGGAGAGCGTCATGCTGGACGATGCTTCGGCTCGAAGTTCGTTCTCCAATGACGAATACATTCGGCGTGCGCACGCGCGGTCTGTACTGTGCCTCCCACTGGTAAAGCAAGGCCGGCTGATTGCCGTGCTCTACCTCGAAAACAATCTGGCAGCTAATGTGTTTACGCCCGCGACAATTGCGGTGTTAAACGTGCTCGTCTCAGCGGCGGCGATTTCGCTCGAAAATAGTCGCTTGTATCGTGATCTGCAGGAACGCGAAGCCAAGATCAGGCGCTTGGTGGATGCCAATATTGTCGGGGTGTTGATTTCGAATGTTGAAGGGCCGATCTTCGAGGCCAATGACGCCTTTCTCCAGATGGTCCAATACACGCCTGAGGACGTCACCTCGGGACGACTCCGATGGACGGATCTGACGCCTCCCGAATGGCATGCGGTCACCGAAAGGGCGTTGGCGCAGCTGAGAACGACAGGCACCTGCGAAATGTACGAAAAGGAGTATTTCCGGAGCGACGGCAGCCGCGTGCCCGTGCTGGTCGCTGCCACCCTGATTGGTGACGCTCGTAGCGAGACCTTGGCCTTCGTGCTCGACCTCACCGAGCGCAAGCGCGCCGAGGAAGAGCGCGAGAGACTGCGTCAGGCCCAGGCCGACTTGGCTTATATGAGCCGGGTAATCACCGTCGGAGAATTGGCGGCATCCCTGGCCCACGAGATCAAGCAACCGATCGCCGCAGCTATCACCGACGCCAGCACTTGCCTGCTGTGGCTCCAGCGCGATGAGCCTGATATTGCTGAAGCGTGCGAGGCTGCATCAAGAGTCGTCAAAGATACAACAAGGGCGGCCAAGATCATCGACCGCGTTCGGTCACTCTACAAGCGAGATACGCCACAACGGGAGTTGGTCGACCTAAACGAAATTGTTCGAGAGATGATGGTTCTTCTGCAGGATGAAGCGAGTCGATACTCTATCCCGATTCGTGGCGATCTTACTCCAGGTTTGCCCAAAGTCATGGCCGATCGGGTGCAACTCCAGCAGGTGCTGATGAACCTCATGCTGAACGGCATCGAAGCGATGAAAGATACGGGCGGTAAACTGACGGTCACTTCGAAGTCAAACGAAGATGGTCAATTAATGATTTCCGTGAGTGATGCGGGGGTCGGCCTCCCGGGGGAGAAACCCGACCGCATTTTCGAAGCATTCTTCACTACGAAGGCGCAGGGTACCGGTATGGGACTCTCCATCAGTCGGACGATCGTCGAGTCACATAGCGGCCGTCTGTGGGCGAGCGCTAATACGGGACGGGGCGCAACGTTTCATTTCTCTTTGCCGACTCAAGCCAAGACAGCCGAAATGTGCAAAGGAGCAGCTTGATGCCGCAAACTTCCTGGAATTATTAAGGAACTTTGGGGTTGGCTCTTTGTTCCTTAACCAATGGAAGCTACGACCGTCAGTACGACTGAAAAACTCTCCGCCTCGCGTTGGATGGTGCTTGCAATCATTGTTCTGGTGCAGTTCCAGATAATGTTAGTAATGTTTGCTCCTGCAGCTGTCGCCAGCCCCATCATCTCAGACCTGGGGCTGACCCGAACGGCGTTCGGGCTGATCATCTCGGCTCTCAACATTGCCATCATGATTTGCCAGGTGTTGGGAAGCGTGCTCGTCGACCGCGCAGGGCTAAAACTAGGTCTGCTTTCTGGAGTTGTACTGTTGGGAATAGGCGCT
>CAZILJ010000020.1:0-12806 GCA_964539915.1 uncultured Acidobacteriaceae bacterium
GGATCATGCTGCGCTTGCCCAAACCGCGTCAGCAGCCGGATCGCCTGCACCACTTCCTGCTCCTGCAAAGGAACCATGCCGCCAGTCCATGCCGGTGCCACAGCTGTTCCCGCACTGCCGCTTCCTCCACCAGTTCCTGTACCGGCCGCCCCTTGAGGACCATTGGGCATACTGCCCAGCGGAACCATCGGCACTCCGCCGGGCGAAACTTGTCCGCCACCGGCGTTCGCGCCTTCTGCCGCAGCAATCAACTGCAGCAACTTCTGCGGATCGTTCAGCCACTGTTTGAATTCTGGTCCCAGGGTCTGCGCTGCAATCTGCGCCGCGATGCTCACATCGCCCGTCAGCGGATCGGCAGCGACGAACTTCACTTCATTAATTCGGATCGTGCTTCCCGGCTTGTTCGCGCCCAACGCTTCTTTGATCTGTTTGGAAACGTCCTGCCCTTTCGATCCCGCGACCGTGAAGGCGCGCACCAGGCGAACGAAATCTTCCTCGGTTACGTCTTTGGAAAAATGCAGGCTGGCCAATCCGGCCGTGGTGAGCAGGGTCGCGAAGCTTCGCTCCGAGTTGCCCGTCTCCAGCGGAATCCCGTCGAGCAGCAACTTGTTGTCCGCGACTCCCAGTAGAAAGCCCGCGTCCCCGGTTGTAGGCAAACCTTGCTGCAGCTCCTTCCACGTGGTTTCGAACTGTGCTTCAGTGCGTTTGTGCGTGTAGCCGTACATCCGGGCATACTTAATGAGGATGTTTAAGCTGTGGACAAACGCCCGCGCAGACGCGGCACGTGCAGCTTGCGAAGTGTGTGTGGCGGAGATAAGAAGCTCCTCAGAAACGCAAGTTTCAACCTCAAGGTTAAAGCGAAACCGTAAGGCCTGAAACGTTACGGAGGTAATCGAGGCATTCCAAAAAGTAAACCGCAAGGCTATGCCTCTCCGTCAGTGTTTCCTCTCCAAATCCCTATCTCTATCTCTTGTCCTTTCGAGCAGCGAGAAACCTGCTTTTTGCCGGAAGCACAATCGCCTTCCGCTGTGTAACCCTGTGCCCTCGGTGGTCAAGATTTTGAGAACTCAAGGCTTTTCGAGCCTTCAACTTTGCCAGCAACTCCTCCGCCCAAACCAGCGTCTTAGACCCGGAGAATCGGCTCGGGAGACGACTGTCGTCGCGCTACGATTCTCTGATATCCCCTTCACAAAGTGAGGCTTATGACTCAAACGCAAAAGCTTTTCACCGCAGCCACCTCTATTTTTTCAGGCGCGATCCTGACGGCGGTCCTGTTTACCGCCACAGTGCCACGCCTTCACGCAGAAGACATCGACCGCTGTCAGCGGCGGGTCATTCACGCGGACCATGAACTCCACGAGGCCATCGAGCGGCACGGGCGCAATAGCCGACAGGCTGATCACGAGCGCCGCGAATTGCACGAGGCTCGAGAGCGTTGCTGGCGGGAACGCCATCGCTGGTGGGATGAGCACGAACACCGCTGGCACACCGAGCGGGATTGGGACGAGCACGACCATGATCGCGACTAGCAACTAATGTGAGGCGGACGCCCTCGTCCGCCCGCCTCTCCCCTGCAACAAAAGGAACGTCACCACAAGCGCTCGACCTGTCCTTGACGAGCAACCTGAAACTGCTCTCCGTCCTCTAATCTTTTCCCCATGTCCAAACCGATCCCCATCCGAGGAGAGATTCTTCCTCCACTTCCGCAATCTCTAGATCGTTCGCAACCTTCGCGACTCCCGGAGGCCGCGTCCGACGAACATCTCAACTTAATCGCAACCTGGCTGGATGATCGCTTCGAAATTCCGGGCACGCGCATTCGCTTCGGATTGGACGCGTTGATCGGCTGGATTCCAGGCATCGGCGACGCTCTCGCCGCCCTCGCTTCCCTCTTCATCGTCTTGGCGGCGTGGCAGCGCGGAGCTCCGCGCATCACCATCCTCCGTATGATGTTCAACCTCGCAATCGAAGACACGCTCGGTGCGATTCCCATCATCGGCGACATCGCACACGTCGCGTGGAAAGCAAATCGGCGCAACTACAACCTGCTCATCCGCGACCCGCAATCCCGGCGTCGCCATACCTGGCAAGACTGGCTCTTCGTCGTGGCCGCGGCCCTGATCATGATTCTGCTGTTCCTCGCTCCGTTTGTGCTCTTGGTGTACTTGTTCAAGTCGCAACGTCCGCTGCACTAATGAATTAGCGAACGGCCGACTGCGTTTACGACGAACCTGACGCCACGGCGCTGAGTTGACCCACCCTTCGCAACCTGTTCCGTAGGGACGATCGAGATGCGACAACCACCGCGCTCATTTCCTTTGGAGCATGTATGCGGGAACGCCGCTGGGCAAAAAGCTGCTTCGGATTGGTTCGCGGAGTTGTGCGCGGACTTCTACCCCGCTCAGGTTGGCCGCTTTTGAGCGACGCTTGCGGGCGCCACCAAAGCCGCTGCCTGTTGACGCGCCTGCTGGCTGCGGGTTCGGATCAGATGGGCGATTGGGGGTGGGGAATCTGGGCTTCGGCCCATTTCATCCACTTGGCATCCGCTATTGGAATCATCGGGTTAAGAGAAGTCTGAGAATTCGTCTTGGGGCTGCAGCCAAGTTAGGGCAAAGTCTTGAGCCTCCGGAAGTTAGGGGTCAAATCCCCGACGCCTCCAAGCTACGAGTCAAAATACCCACCCGAAGCCCGCAAAAGACGCGACGTTGTTAAGGATGGCCACCTGCAACCTTCGGTTTGTGGCGGCTTGCCAGCTCAGTAGACGGGAATGGAAATTCTCGGTCAAGGTTGGACGAACAGGGGGCGGATGTGGACAACGAGCGGATATTGGGCGCATCGGCGGGCACCGGCTGTTCATTTCCGAACAGATGAGTTTTACGAACGAACACTGCGTCGATAAACACCAGCGTTCCATGCGTCCATAACTCAGTCTAATCAAATACTTACATGCCTCATCATCAGGGCACGGAAAGTGCAACAGGGAATATGTCCGGAGTGGAAGAAGATGATCTGCGAGAGCGAGAGTGACGTGATGGCATCCGCGGCAAGAAAGATCGTTGGCACTTCCCTGCGCCCTCGCGTGCTGGTTTCCGAAGACCAGGACGACGTGCTCGCCGCCATTGGCCTGCTTCTCAAATGCAACGGCTACGATTTCGAATTTGTGAAATCGCCCGCGGAGACACTCAACGCCCTCAACACTCGCAGTTTCGACGCTGTTTTGCTCGACCTGAATTACAGCCGTGACACCACATCAGGAGCGGAAGGCCTGGAATTGCTGTCGCAGGTGCAAGCACTCGACAACACTCTGGCGGTGGTAGCGATGACGGGTTGGGGGACGATTGAGCTCGCCGTGGATGCGATGCATCGCGGGGCATGCGAGTTTGTGCAGAAGCCCTGGGACAATGCGCATCTGCTCGGGGTTTTGCGGGATCAGATGGAACGCTCGCGCGAGCTGCGCGAAAAGCGCCGAGGCGAACAACAGGAGCAGCAGGAAGCGGCGCAAATCCAGCGTGCGCTGCTGCCCGGGCGGATCGCCGCTCCCGACGGTGTGACCCTTGTGGCCCATACGCAGTCGGCCCGCACGGTAGGCGGCGACTACTACGACGTGATTCGCATTGGCCAGCGCCGGTTCGCGATCAGCATCGCAGATGTGATGGGCAAGGGATTGGGGGCCGCGCTCTTAGTGTCCAATCTGCAAGCGGCCGTGCGCATGCTTGCGACGTACGGGGCTGATCCGAGGGAACTCTGTGAGCGAGTCAATGAGATGATCTCGGCCAACACCGTACTGGAGAAGTTTATTACCTTCTTTTATTGCGTGGTTGATCTGGAGCAGAAGCGGCTCCGGTATACCAATGCGGGCCACAACTGGCCGATCCTGGCCCGCAGCAACGGCGATTGCGAGCGGCTCCGGACGGAAGACATTGTCCTCGGCACATTGCGGGAGTGGAACTACCATCAAGAGGAAATGGAGCTGCGCAGCGGCGATCGCCTGGTTTTGTTCACTGACGGCATTACGGAGTGCGCGAACCTGGAAGGTTCGGAGTTCGGCGAAGAGCAACTGCTTCGGTTAGTTTCGCAGAATGTGCAGCTCGGAGCAGAAGAGTTGAAGGAACTCATTCTTACGTCCACCCATGAACACAGTGGCGGTGCGCTCGCGGATGACGCTACGTTGATCGTGGCCTCGCTACTTTAATGGCAGCGATACGCATTGCTCTCGCCGGGGAACCTGAGTTGGCGATTCTGGCTCTTTCTCCTTGACAGCTTAGGAGAGTCGGCGCTACTCTCCTAAGCACGTTAGGAGGACGGATGACGGACCAGGCTCAGCTTCTTCCAGGAACTCTTGATCTTCTGATTTTGAAGGCAGTCTCTCTCGGCCCTCTTCACGGCTACGGAGTTCTCTTGCGCATCGGTCAAATCTCGGAGCAAGCGCTGCTCATCGAGCAAGGCGCTCTCTATCCCGCCTTGTTTCGACTGGTGCGCCAGGGACTGCTGAAGGCAAGTTGGGGAGTTTCGGAAAACAATCGGCGCGCGAAGTTTTATGAGCTGACCGCCGCCGGGCGTAAACGATTTCGCGAAGAGACAGAAGGCTGGCACCGCGTGGCCACGGCCATGGCCGCTGCCCTCGCCGCCGAACCGGAGGAAGTATGAAGTCCCTGGCTTACGTTCGTTCCCTCGCCGCCAAGTTTTTTCATCGTTCTGAGGTCGCACAGGATATGGATGAGGAACTTCGATCGCACATCCAGCATCGTGCCGATGATCTTCAACGTCCCGGCATCAGTCGTGCCGAGGCAGAACGCAGAGCGCGCATCGAGTTCGGCGGCCAGGAGCGGATCGCGGAAGAATGCCACGAGGCGCTTGGCGGCAATTTCATCGAGACAGCGATTCAGGATGTGCGCCTCAGCATTCGTGTGTTGCGCAAATCACCCGGATTCACGGCCGCCGCGGTTTTGACGTTGGCCTTGGCAATCGGCGCAAACGCCGTGGTCTTCAGCATCATGAATGGGTTCATCCTTCGCCCCTTGAATGTGCCCCATGCGGAGAATCTCTACGGACTCTGGCGCATTCAAGACGACATGTCAGAGTCGTATCCCGACTATATCGATCTGCGTGACCACAACCACAGCTTTGAGGCTCTGGCGGCGTACAACATCACGCAGGCAGGGCTCGATACGGGCGAAAACCCGATCTCGTCCTGGATCGAGGAAGCCAGCGGCAACTACTTCGACGCATTGGGCATCGAGCCGTATCTCGGCCGTTTCTTCCATGCCTCCGATGAGCACGGCCCCGATAGCGCTCCGTATATGGTGCTCACCTATGCGTTTTGGCATGCCCATTTTCGGGAGGATCGTACGGTACTGGGCCGCGTGGTCGAGGTGAACAAGCACCCGTTCACCATTATCGGGGTCGCGCCGCCTGAGTTCCACGGGACCCTCTTGTTTTTCCATCCCGACTTTTTTGTGCCCCTTATAGACCAAGGGCAGATCGACGGTAACGACCTGAACGCGCGCGGGAGCCGTTGGATTTTTATGACGATCGGACACCTGAAGGCGGGGGTCAGTAAGGCGCAGGCGATTGCAGATTTGAACTCGATTGGCGCATATCTGAAAAAGACCTATCCCAAGGATGAAGCCCAAGTGACCTTTGAGCTGGCGCGGCCCAGCCTTTATGGGGATTATCTTGGACGGCCGGTGCGAGAATTCCTCACCGGATTGATGCTGCTGTCGGGGCTGATTCTGCTGGCCGCGTGCGCCAACCTGGGCAGTCTGTTTGCCGCGCGCGCCGCGGATCGTTCCCGGGAAGTTGCCTTGCGGCTCGCACTCGGATCGAGCCGAAAACGAATTTTGCGCGGACTATTCACCGAAGCCCTGCTGGTTTCGCTGGTCGGCGGCGCGGTCGGACTTTGGGGCAGCGTGTTCGTGTTGCAGGGGATGAGCGCGTGGCAGCCATTCCCCAGATGGCCCATCCACTTATCGGTAAACCCGGATGCACATGTTTACGGGATGGCTTTGCTGCTGGCGCTAGCGAGTGGGTTCCTCTTTGGCGCGGTTCCGGTCAGGCAGGTCCTCGGCACCAATCCGTACGAAGTCGTCAAGTTGGGAACGACTGGCAGGATGGGGCGGCGAATTACCACCCGCGAGGTTTTGCTCGTCGTGCAAATTGCAATCTGTGCGGTTCTGGTCACCTCTTCGATGGTGGCCGTGCGCGGGTTGGCTCGCTCGCTGCACAACAATTTCGGGTTCGATCCCCAGAACACAATGCTGGTAGACACAGATCTGCACATGGCGGGTTATAGCGGTGATCGCGTACCCCCCATGCAGAAGCGCATGGTCGACGCTCTGGAGACGATTCCTGGTGTAGAGTCGGTGGGATTGTCCGACCAGATACCGTTAGGTGACACCGCACCCCAGACCAATGTTTTCACCGACAATACCTCAGATCTAAGGCCATCGAATGCGGCGGCTAACCCGGTCATGTTCAAGATTTCTCCTGAATACTTCCACGCCGCCCGGACGATCTTGCTCTCCGGCAGGAACTTCACCTCCCATGATGACAAGAACTCGCCCCGAGTCGCCGTGGTGACTCCGCCGTTTGCAAAAAAGATGTTTGGTTCCGTAACCAATGCCATGGGCGGTTCATACAAGATGCCGGATGGAACGCGCATCCAAGTCGTGGGTATTGTGGAAGACGGAAAATATGGCAGCCTCACGGAAGATCCGCAACCGGCGATGTTTCTCCCTGTGCTGCAATGGCCGTCCACTTCGACCTACCTGGTGGTGCGCTCCGGCCGCGACCCGCAGCAACTCGCAGCAGCGATAAGAACTACCCTGCGGCAACTGGATGCAGGGCTTCCGGTTTTTATCCAAACGCGCTCCAAAGAACTGGAATTCATTCTCTTTGGTCCGCGTATGGCGACACTGGCGCTGGGTGTACTGGGCGGGATGGGCGCGATGCTGGCGGTCACTGGCATTTTTGGAATGGCTGCATATTCGGTCAGCAAGCGGCTGCGGGAATTGGGACTGCGCGTAGCTTTGGGCGCGCAGCGTAAGGAACTGTTACAAACAGCGTTGGGACGCGCCGTCAAATTGCTGGCACTTGGTTCGGCGGCAGGATTGCTCCTTGGGATTCTGGCGACCCCGGTGCTGGCCTTCATTGTGAACCAGGCAACTCCCCATGATCCGCTGATACTGGTTGGGGTTGTTCTATCGATGGCATTGCTCGGGCTACTGGCAGCGTGGATTCCGGCGCGACGCGCGCTGTCGGTTGATCCGATGAGGTTGCTGCGCGAAGAGTAAGCTGCCCCTCGGTTGGGCTCGAGCGGTTTTTTCGGCTGTTATTTCGCCGTCACGGCGTCGAGTTTCTGCAACATCACGCCGATTTCCGGATTGGCCATGAAGTTTTTCCACACCAGGCCGGTGCGATAGTTCTCGATCATCACCACGATGGGCGCCTGGTTCAGGCCCATATAGATTGGTGAAAACCAGTTCCGCTCTGGAGAGAACGCGTCGCGCGGACCATAGATGTCCCAGAGTTGCGGGCCCAGGTCTCGATAGTAATGCTTGAGCGCGGCCATCGAGGGTTCAGGAGTGTACGGAAAAGATGCGAGTGCGCCCGTGGGCGTCAGGGTTCCGCGATCATTGTTCTCGTCGGGTGCAAACGGCACGTAGCCTTCAGGGCCGTCAGCCGCGGTCAGTCCCCACGCATTCGGCTGGTATCCGGGAAAGTGGTTGGGATTCGCTATGCAATAAGCGCGATTGATAAGAGCCATGTTGCGGTTGTTCTCGAAATAAGAAGATGTGTAGCGATCGTGCATGCGATGCGGATCGAATCCGAAGTACGAATAGTGAGTGAAGAACAGGGGACCACCGGTGCCAACGCCAACGTCGAGCTTGATTCCGAAATATGTGTGCCCATTGTAGTAGTGATCTCCATCGACGCTGCGGGACCAACCTCCGCGGTATCGAATCGCCGTCTCCGAATGGCTCGCCCACCCGGTGTAGTACATGTCAGCCGGGACCCCATGCGTCGGCGACGCGATCGCCAACAGATAAGTGATCATGACCTCGTTGAAGCCGATCAGCGGATGCTGAATCTGCCATGCCCACTCGGCCGACCAGTGCCAGTAGAGAAAGTCTCCGGGATGCGGCCCGCGATACCATTCCCACTCGACCGTCTCCCACAGTTGCGAGATGCGGCGGTTGAGATCGCGCTCTCCGTCGCTGTTGCCTTTGAAATATTGGCGCGCGGCGAGCAGCCCTTCCATCAGAAACGATGTTTCCACCAGATCTCCGCCGTTGTCGAACATGCCGAAGACCGGCATCGTCTTGCCGGTATTTCCATCCATGAAGTGGGACCATGCGCCGTGATAGCGTTGCGCGTGTTCGAGGAAACCGACGATGCGAGTGAGGCGTTCGAGGCCCTGTGCGCGCGTGATGAAACCGCGGTCGACACCGACGATCAGCGCGGCAAAGCCCATTCCGCTCGCACCGGTTGCGACCATGCGGTCGTCGCCGGGGATATCTTCGCGAGTCATGCCCGAGTGGGGCTCGGCGCCGTCCCAGTAATAGTGAAAGCAGGCTTCCTGCAACATCGTTAAAAGTTCGTCGTCGCTGAATTCGCGGGTTGACGCACTGGACGCGTTCGACATCGCAGAGATTCGATATTGCCAGTCAGCCGACGCGACTTTGTATTGGGCCGTGACGCCGGATTTTCCCAGGAAGTCGGAGTACCGGTTCGTCCCCGGAATTTGAACGCCAACTGGCTCGAAGTCTTTACCATCGAGCGAGCGATAGATGACGTAGCGGTCAAGCCACGGATTGTCGACCGGTTTCCAGCGAACTTCCACGTGCCGGTCGTAGCCGACGGCTTGAACGTTCTGCGGAGCGGGGAGCGGCGGATTAGTCGCAGGAATATCGTCACCCACGCGAACTTCGTCGATGATCAAGGTGTGGCGCTTTCCATCGGCACGTCCCTGATGGAAAATGACGTTGCGCAACTGTTCTGGCCGAAATTCATAGATCGACTGGGTGTGAAACTCGGAAAACGGAATCCGCACCTGAACCCATTTCCCTGCCGGAATGTTTCCCGTAATTTTTCCCAGTTCCAGTGGCTGGGTAAAAGCACCGGGAAACTTAGCCACTTGCAGTCCTTCGCTTTCGTTGGAGAGGACGATTCTCGGGAGATCGTCCCCGGAAATCGACTCCGGCGCATAACACCAGAAATAAAGATTATGCCCGTCGAGTTCGGGGATGCGATTGCGAAATTCCATGACCCGGACACCCGCTTCCCAACCTCCTCCGACTTCCGACTGCCACTGCAAGCGCAACGCGTTGGGCGGCGTCAGAAAAGTCTTGGTTTCTACGGGAAGTCGCTTCTCGATCAATTCCAGAAAACTCGACCCATTGGCCAGGCCGTTGCTGTAGAAGTAAGAGCCGGGCGTGATGCTGTTATCGAAGACAACGTGGCGATAGTATTCGGTGTTGCCCCAGGCAGCCACGCTGAAGCAAACCATTGCCAGCAACCCAAGAAGAGAGTTTTCCGTAGCCGAGAAAATGCTCTTGCAGCGCTTCATGCTTTCGAGTGCCTCGAACTTTCCTTGCGGGACTGCGACACAGCCATCGTCATTTTAGGGCTGATCTTGGTTTAGGGTTGAATCTCGGCTTGGGCTGGCGAACCACGCGCGGAATCGGGACTGATCCAAACGGTGACTTTCGCGGCTTCGGTCACGACCTGGTTGTGATCGTTCCAGATAGCAAACGCTTCCGGCTTCAGCTCGAACTTTACCCTTCTGGTTTCGCCCGGAGCTATAGCCACCGTTTGAAATCCTTTCAACATACGGACCGGTTCGGCGACGCTGGTTCCTTGCAGCCGAATGTAGAGTTGAACGACTTCTTCGCCGGGCCGCGACCCAGTATTGGTGACGTCGGCCTCGGCGGTCACCGCCGTTGTACCCTTCGCTCCAGCACTCAATCCCTGATTCAACGTCGCGACACTCAATCGTTGTGGGCTGACAGTAGTGGGTCCGTACTTGAAGCTGGTGTAGGAGCCGCCATAACCAAAGGGAAATTGCGGAGTGTTCTGTTCATCGATGTAACGAGACAAATACCTGCTAGCAACGTCGCTCGGAGGGCGGGTCAGATCGATGTCGCCGGGAGGACGTCCCGTGCTGAGCGAGTTGTAATAAAGAGGCTCCTGACCCACGGCGCGCGGCCAAGTGACGACCAGCTTCCCGCTGGGATTCACATCACCGAACAACGTGCGGACTAGCGCCGGTCCCGCGGCGATTCCCGGCAACCAGGCAGCGAGCACAGTCGGGACGTGTTCGAAAGCCCACGGTAGGGTCAACGGGCGCCCGCTGAAAAGAATCAAGACCACAGGCTTGCCAGTTCTTACAATAGCTTCCAGTAGTTCTTGCTGTCTGCCTGGAAGACCGAGGTGAGCGCGCGAGGCCGCCTCGCCACTCATGTCTGGCGCTTCGCCCAAGGTGAGAATGGCGACATCGGCTTTTTGAGCCCCCGCCACGGCTTCGGCAATGTCATTGTCGCTGCCGTCCAGGATGCCGGCACCCTGGAAACGCGAAACGTGACTTTCGCCAAGGCGTTGCGCCAGCGCTGCGGGCAAAGAAACCCGCGGACCCGATCCCGGCGGCGCTCCCCCGGGATACGATGAGTCATCGGCGAGCGGTCCGATCACCGCGACGTTTTGGCTGCCCGATGCCAGCGGCAGCAGCGCTTTGCCGTCAGGCCCGTTCGCGTTCTTGAGCAGGACAAAAGATCGCTCCGCTGCAGTTTGTGCGAGCGCAATGCTCTCCGGATGGTACAGCGCCTTCGCCGCCGCGCCCTCGTCTACGTAAGGGTGTTCGAACAGCCCCAACCCCAGTTTGACGCGGAGAGCATGCCGGACCGCTTCGTCCAGTTCCGCCTCTGTGGCCTGGCCCGATTTGACGATCTGCTGCAAATTGTCGTGGTAGAGGCTGCTAACCATATCCATATCGACGCCGGCGAGGAAGGCTTTTCGCGCGGCTGTCGCACCGTCATTCGCGATGCCGTGCGGAATCAATTCTCCCACTGAGTTCCAGTCGCTGACCACCAGACCACGAAAGCCCCACTCCTTGCGCAAAATCTGTTTCAACGTAAATGGATTGGCCGAGGATGGAATGCCATTCAGAGAATTGAAGGCGCTCATGAGCGAGGCAGTCCCGGCTTCGAGGGCTGCGTGAAATGGCGGCAAATAAAACTGGCGCAGGGTGTGCTCGGAGATCTCGGTGCTGTTGTAGTCGCGACCGCCTTCAACCGCGCCGTACCCGACATAGTGCTTGGCGCAAGCGGCAATGCTGTCGGGCGCATCCAATCGCGAACCCTGATATCCCCTCACGTAGGCAGCAGCCATGGCTGAGCCCAGAAAAGGATCTTCGCCCGCACCCTCGGCCATGCGCCCCCAACGCGCATCGCGCGCGATGTCGACCATCGGTGAAAAGGTCCACCGAATGCCGTCGGCTGCGGCTTCCATCGCGGCTACTCGAGAGGCTTTCTCGATAATCGAGGGATCCCAAGTCGAGGCCAAGCCGAGCGGGATAGGGAACTCGGTCTTGAATCCGTGAATAACGTCGAGCCCGAACAGGATGGGAATGTGGAGCCGCGACTTCTCCATCGCGATCTTTTGATATTTGTTGATCTCCTTCGGGTCGATAACGTTGAACAGCGATCCGATCTCTCCGCGGGCGATCATGTCGTCGTAGTCGGTCCGGCCTGTACCTGGCCCCGTGGGCTGGCCCGCGGAATACTGCACCAACTGTCCAACTTTCTCTTCGAGCGTCATGCGATGCAGGATGGATTCCACGCGGGTATCGAGGCCTTTGTCGGCGATTCCACCTGCGTGACTCGACGAAACTTGCGCCAATGGAGCCACGCTCGTGAGCAGGCACAATCCAGAGAACAGAAGAGCTGTTGGAATTAACCTCGCCAGGCTTGGAATTAGCTTCGGGAACAGGGAACGACTTTTTGCCGGGAACCGACGAAGAGATTGTAAGTATGACATGGGGGTAGCACCTTTAATGGACCGGTTCGCAATAGCTACTAAATCGGGTTAGTAGAGCCTGCTCGGTGTGTATGAAAAACTTTTTTCTCTGCAATGTCAATCAATATCGCGGGGGACGCGCGCAAAACATATGCTTGCTACGCTGATTCGGTTGTGCGAGACTGCGCAGCGTGGCAAACAAAAAGCGGACGAAGAGCGCCGCGCGGACCGTACGCATGGAGCCGAAGCCGGTGAGCCTCAAAGAACTGGCGGAGCATCTCGGACTTTCGCCAGCTACAGTATCGCTGGTCATGAACCGTTCGCCCGTCGCCATGTCGATTCCAGCAGAAACGAAAGAACGAATTTTTGAGGCGGCACGACAGTTTAAATACCGTCCCAATTTTTTTGCCCGGTCGTTGCGCGCCCAGCGCAGTTTCACCATTGGCGTGATTGTTCCCGAGGTCAGCGATGGTTACTCCGCATCGGTAATGAGCGGTGTGGAAGATCATCTTCTGCAAGAGGGATATTTTTATTTTGTCGTGAGCCACCGGCACCGCGCCGACCTGATTGATGAATATCCGCGATTGTTTCTGGAGCGCGCGGTCGATGGCTTGATTGCGGTGGACACGCCATGGACTTTATCGCTCTCCGTACCGGTGGTCACGGTGTCGGGACACAACCAAGTGAAGGGCGTAAAGAACATTGTTCTGGACCATGTGCGGGCAGCTGAGCTCGCGCTCAGGCATCTTTCGCAGTTGGGTCATCGCGATATCGCATTTATCAAAGGGCAGGAA
>CAZILJ010000021.1:0-1563 GCA_964539915.1 uncultured Acidobacteriaceae bacterium
CCTGTCGTCGCGATGTTCAACTCAGAATCGGGCGGTGTATCCGTTGCCAGCGAGTAAGAACTGGAGTCCGCTCTTGGTGTTTCCAGCTCGTCCACTAGCCGGGACGGGTTCGCGCGGTTCCCTGTTCGGGAGGCCGCTCTCACACGGCAATGCCACCCGCGATCCAGTCATACTCGCCGCGTAACAATCATTTCCCAGCGCAGACTGCAATTGACACGGCCGAGTAAGAGATTCGGCCAGACCGACAATTTCCTTTCAGGAGAGACGTATGAGCTCACTGCTTGATTTGTCCCGTTATCTGAAAATGATCCGCATGTTGGTAAAGTCAAGAGTCACGGCATAGTGTTTCAGGAAATCGCTGCCGAACATACCTGCCAGGTGGAAGCCGAATGCGTTTTCCCAAGGAAACAGGCCGTCATAGAGGCCTGGGATGTTTTGCTCCGTGATTTCACCGACCGAGAATTGCTCCACAGTGTAGGGGACTATCTTCAACATGCCCCCGCCGCCTTCCCCTTCGCTCGCTTTCGATTCATCCAGATGAATGCCGGCTTGCTGTATTGCCGATTCAGCCAGCTTCACGCCGGCGCCCGCCAGGCCACTGTCCACGAAGAACATCGAGATGGGTTCCGTGTTGACTCGCCCCCACGCGACCATGAAGTGATCGCCGGCCATCCACATGGGTATAACAATCCCATTGGTAACGCCTGCGCCAGGGGCACCGTTGGCCCCGGCCTGGCTGTTCGACTGTGTATTGCGCCAGGAAGATCGCTTGCCTGTGCCCGGTGGATTTGGCGGACCGCCCGCCGCGTCAAACCGTTTCAGATTCGCCGAATTCTTCTTGCGTAGAATCAGCTCGCCGGTTCGGTAATCGATGGTGGACAGAAATTGATAGAGCACATTGGTGCCGATACAGCCATTGATCTGCTTCACGCCGAAGCCGCTCGACATGGAGCGCAGAGGCAACATTCCCACTGGGATGTTCTTGAGTGTCCATGAGCCGAGCGTGACCGAATCTACTCGCCCGTTGTCTACTTGCGCCTGCTGGCCTCCGCTGAATGTGCCCTGCACCGAGCCCATCGGCTTCACATTCAGCTCACGAGCGAATTCAGAATCGAGCAGAAGCTCCGAGCCGCCCGTATCGATGAAGAACGCGACGTCGGGGCCGCCATTTACCCGCACATTCACCACCGGCAGCGGATCGGACGCGATAAATGGCAGGCGGGTGCTCTCGCCGGCGTCGCGTTCGAATTTATATGGATCATCATCGCGAAAGCTTTCGAGCTTTGCGGCATTGAGCGTCGCATAATTTTTCAGCTTCGAGGCATCTTCCGGGCCAAGCCCCTGCAGCGTACGGGCGGCATGGAAGAAGTCGTTTTTGCGGTAGAACACCTCCGCGAGCATGATTTTTGCGTCGGCGTCGCCATGCCTCAGGTCCAGCGTCCGGCGAAGCAACGGTTCAGCGTCGTCGAGTCTGTTCGAGAGAAGGGCGATGTAGCCAAGCCGCGATGCGGCGTGAGAGTCTTTCGGATCATTCGCCGCGATCTCCGCGTAGGCCCGCTGGGC
>CAZILJ010000022.1:0-3877 GCA_964539915.1 uncultured Acidobacteriaceae bacterium
GCCCGCCACTTACCCACAAACTCCTCCGACGAGGCACCTTTTTTGCCTCCGACGCCAATCGAGGCGGGGTGAATGTCGGTAAACCCCGATTGCAGAGAATGGCAGGATGCACACGCGATTGTGTTGTCCCCGGAAAGCCGCGGATCGTAGGAGAGTCTTCGGCCTAGAGCAACCGTCTCGGTTGTTGGCAGATTGTCCGCTGGAAGGGCAGGGCCGCTCATCGCGTTCATCGGACTGTACAGAATCGCAAAAGCGATCAAGGCAACAAAGAACAAAGAAAATACCAGAAGCCGGATTCTTCCGGAGAGGTCGTCGCAACTCCTTCCCAGAACCAGAAGTTCTAGGCCGCGAAACTTGGTGGACCGTGCTCGGAATCACACTCTGGGGCGAATGTTGATTCAATCGGATCGCCATAACCGAGATACGATTTGCGATATCTGGAATGCCGATCCGCGCCTCGGGTCCGCTCATCGTAAAATGCTGCGAGGCTACAATTTTGAAACTCACGGAAGATCCTCACCGCCGACTGAATGCGCTTACCAACGAGTGGGTGCTGGTTTCGCCTCATCGCGCAACGCGTCCGTGGCAGGGAGAAGTTGCGAAACTTCCATCCGCAACCGAGCCCGCTTACGATCCGAGTTGCTATTTGTGTCCGGGCAACAGTCGAGTCGGAGGGGTTCGTAATCCTGTCTATACCACAACCTTTGTTTTTGAAAATGACTTCGCAGCACTGAAACCGCAGATCGCTCATGCGCGGTTCGACGTCGAAAGCATGGGCCTGCTGGTTGCGGAATCCGAGCCTGGAGTTTGCCGAGTGATTTGTTTTTCGCCGCGTCATGACCTGACGCTGGCTACGATGGGAGTCGAAGAGATTGAACAAGTCGTTCGCACGTGGATTGGGCAATTCCGGGAATTAAGCGGGCTCGAAGAGATTCACCACGTTCAGATCTTCGAAAACCGCGGGGCGATGATGGGAGCGAGCAACCCTCATCCGCATTGCCAGATTTGGGCGACATTTTCCATTCCCCAAGAGCCTGCCAAGGAACTGATTGCGCAGCGAGCTTACCAGTCGTCGCACAACACGTGTCTTCTATGTGACTACGTCGCGCTGGAAAAGCGGCAGCAAGTACGCGTGGTGTATGAAAACGACGGGTTCGTCGCGCTGGTTCCCTTCTGGGCGGTTTGGCCGTTCGAGATTCTGGTCTGCAGCCGGAGGCATTTCGGGAGCATGAACGAACTCGCGACGGATGAGGTGAGCGCGTTAAGCGACATTCTGCATCGCGTGACTTCGACCTACGACAAAGTTTTCGGAGTTCCGTTTCCCTACTCGATGGGCTTCCATCAATCGCCGAGCGACGGCGTGGAGCATCCGGAGTGGCATTTCCATGCGCACTTTTTCCCGCCGCTTTTGCGCTCGGCGACGATCCGAAAATTCATGGTCGGATTTGAAATGCTGGGAACTCCGCAGCGCGACATCACGCCTGAGAGCGCGGCGGAGCGTCTGCGCCAGCTTACCCAAAAATAAATTTGTAAAAAGGCGCGAAATCGGCGCGCGTTAGACAGCTTCGTTGGGGGAAAGTCGTTTGCTTTCCGGGGTACTCCCCCGCACCCTTTAAAAGCCTTGCTGGCCGCGAGGTTTGCAAAAGTGCCTTGCAGAATCGTGAACGCACGAGAGTTAGAGCTCACAATCGTGATAACAAAGCAGTTAGCAGCGTTTCGAGTGCTTTGCCATGAACCGCTACGCCTAGGAAATCATCTGCTTCTCTTTTGTTGAAGGCCAGGTCAGATGTCACAGTCGAGGGCGTGGGCTCTGTGAAAATCAGCCTTCGATGCTAGAAGACGGGATTCCCATTCGACGTTGGAAAGGGTTTCTGCGTTAGGGGGGACGATTACGACAACGAACGCGGGCGGACGTCCCGTTCAACGTTGCGGTTGGTCTCGTTCAGCCAGGAATCGGTCTCGGCATTGCTTGGATTGAGTGAGCACGGGTGGGTATTCTGAAGTCTGGCGAAACCCCGTCAACAGGGGGTCGAGCTGCAGGTAGTCATAGGCACAAAATCCGCCGGCGATCGCAGATTTCACGAGTCGTCCGGTGAACTCATTTCCAAGGCAAGCGTTGAACGAAATTGCCTGGCTGTATCTGGGTTCCGGATCGCGGTAGGCGAAGATCTCCTTCTCGGCCTTCTGCAGAAGTTGTTCGGATCCAGCAGGCCGAGGAGTCGAGTAACAAGCCTCCAGCGCGCGCGTATGGAAAAACGAACTTTCCGGAATCTGGCGCAGCCGTTCCAAGGCCTCTTCCGTCTTTCCCTGACGCAAGAGGATGATCGCCTCCATGTTGTTGGACATCTCCGATCCCGCATCCAGTTTGACAAAATCCTGCGCGCGGTTGAGTTGATTGGTCAGGGCAAATACATTGGCGCACGAACGAAACTGGTAATTGCCCGGATCGAGCCGCGCTGCCGTGTCGCACTCCTCGGCAGCCTCTTTGGACAGACCCACATATCGCAGTACGTAGGACAACGTGAAGTGGGCGAAACCGCTTTGCGGGCGCTTGTCCACCAATGACTTAGCGTCCTGATAGGCCTGCGCCAATTTGCCCGCATCCGCATCCATGCTGACAATCTGTTGTGCCGCATCCTCCAGACTGGGATCCAGAGCCAGAGCACGCCGAAAGGCGGGCTCGGTCCGCGACATCACTCCAGTCGACCCGACGCCGTATTCCTCTTCGTAGTAGTAACGCTTTCCCAAGGCGGACCATGCTGGAGCAAACATAGAATCCAGCCCTACCGATCGCTCGAGCATGCGGACCGCCTCACGATTCTGCTCGCCATCGTGCGCCAGCGCGACGCTCCGCAGGTACAAGTCATACGCCTCCTCGTTCGAGGGCCGGGTTCCGCTGTCACCCGTCATCCCCGAGGCACCCAGCGCAGGAATTAGACCCTGCCGCACCTTCGAGGTTATCTGCTCTCGCATTCCCACAAGATCCTCTGCCGGAAGGTTCATCGTCTCCTGCCACAGCACGCGATCTTCAGCGACATCGACCGCTTCCATAGCAAGTTGGAACCCTTTGCCAGCCTTCTGGTAGTGTCCGGTGACGATTCGACCGACGTGCATTTCCCTTCCGGCCTGCTCCAGGTCCACGTCTCCCTTGGCATATTTTGCCGTCGTCGCGAAGGGACGAATCGAAAGCGACCGGACCGAACTCAACGTCGTCGCAATCTCGTCAGGTAGCGCCATGCGCAAGAAATCGTCGTCCTTGTCTGGTGCGAGATTCTGAAAAGGCAAAACGGCGATCGTCACCGGGGCGGCCGCCGTTTTCTTGAGTTCCGGCGGCGGCATTCCGCGCAAGAACCAGATCAGCAATCCAACCACGATGAGCACCCCCAGAATGCCAAAAGCCCACATCCCTCGGTTACGCGCCTTTGGCTGAGGAGCCCCGTTCTGCAACGAAGATGCAGAGTCCGAATCGCGGCGAGCCCTGGTCAGATCGGCTTTCATCTCGGAGGCGTGCTGATAGCGGACTTCCCGGTTTTTTTCCAGAGCCTTCTGGATCACTCTTTCAAGTTCCAGGGGAACGTGTGGATTCAAGCGCGCTGGCGCAACCGGAGCGCCGTGCAGCACGGCGTCAAAGATCGCTCCCGACGCATCGCCGGTGAAGGGCAGCGTACCGGTCGCCATTTCATAGATCACAATCCCGAACGAAAACAGATCCGTTCGCGCATCCAATGGTTTGCCCAACACCTGCTCCGGAGACATGTATGACACTGTGCCCAGAGTGGATCCCGGGCTTGTGAGATGTTCGTCCTGCGACAGAGTGTTGGCCATCGCAATGCGGCTCGCCGACGGAACGCGCTCTTCTACTTTCGCCAAACCGAAA
>CAZILJ010000023.1:0-2645 GCA_964539915.1 uncultured Acidobacteriaceae bacterium
TGGCCGGCGGGGCCACGGTGCTTCTGCTATCGGCCAATGCGAAGTGGATTTTCGCAAGCCGAGTGCAGGGTCTACGCGCGTTTTTTGTGTTCAGCTTGCTCTACTTTTTCATCTATCTGTTGTTGCGCCTCGAGGATAACGCACTTCTGGTGGGTGCGGTGGCAAGCTTTCTCGCGGTCGCGGGAGTCATGTACTTCACGCGTAATATCGATTGGTACAGCTCGATATCGGCAGCCGGCGTGCCTGCCGAGGTTGCGGAGAAGGAGCGGGTTTAGAAAGGCTCGTGCCTACCCAGCAATCGAGTTTGGCGCAATCCGAAATAGACACTAATCCCTTAGCGCCTGGACGGGATTGGTTCGGGAAGCCTTCCAGGCGGGCAACAAACATGCCGCAACCGAGATCAGGATCATCACCAGGGATGCCAACACAAATGCTCCGGGATCAAGCGGATTGACTTCGTATAGCAAGCTTCCAATCGCGATAAAACGAGTCAATGCGAAGGCCGAAATGGAGCCCAGCACGATGCCGCCGAACGACAACGCCAAGCCATGGGACATTACAACTCGAAACAAATGCGATGCTCCCGCTCCAAGCGCCATGCGCAGCCCGATCTCCCGTTTGCTTTGCGAGACGGAGTACGACATGACTCCATACAATCCCACGGCTGCGAGCGACAAGGCCATTGCCGCGAAAATCGTAAGCAGTGCGACCACGATTTGTTGGGATGCCAAAGCGGTACGATTCATGTGCTCGCGCATGGGGACCACTTCTCCCATCCCCAGACCGGAATCTAGGGAACGAACTTCCCGTAACAACTCGGAGGACACGGTACCCGACGATTGGTTTGTCCGGATTACCAAATCCGCATTAACCAAGGGCACCTGCCCCGCACACACATAAAGGAAAGGTTGCGGGAATTCCACGAAACTGGAGTATTTGGAATCCTTAGCAACGCCCACCACGAGCATGGACTGGCCGCCGAGTTGAACCCGCTTGCCGACTGGATCGACGCCATGCCAATACTTCTGGACCATCAGTTGGTTCACAATCACCGCGGGATAGGTGGTCTCATTGTCGCTGCGAGTAAACTCGCGGCCGGACAAAATTGGAATTCCCATGGTGGCAAAGTAACCGGGGCCAACCGGGTTGTATTCAACCCTGGGCTGCTCGTCGGATCTCGGTTCATAACCATCCACGACGATCGGCGCCGAGAGATAGCCAACGTAGCTGAAGGGCCGGCTTTTCTCCCAAACAGCCGACTCGACGCCGGGCATGGCCTGAGCTCGCTCGAGAAGTTCCTGGCGAAAAAGTTTGGAGCGCTCGGGATCGTATCCTGCCCCAACCAAGTCGAAGCCGGTTGCGACGACGCGATCCGCCGAAAAACCCGGGTCCGCGGTGCGCAGCCGCTGCAGGCTTTGCATCAGCAACGCTCCTCCGACAAGCAGAATGAAGCTGAGCGATACCTGAACCAAAACCATGGTGGAGCGAAGGCGAGATTTGGCTCGACTGCCGGAGGAAGTTCCCGATTCGGCTTTTAGTGCACCCGCGATATCCAGATTAGTGGTCTGCAGCGCAGGAACTAAAGCAAATATCAGGGTGGAGACCAGACAGACACCTGCGCTGAACGCGAGCACGCGCCAATCCATTTGGCCGGACAAATTCGTAGCGATGACCGACGACAAGGGAAAAAAGATCACGAGCAGGTTTCGGCAAAAATACGCGACGACAAGCCCGCTGACCGAGGAGAGAACCGAAAGAATGAGGCCCTCCGTCAGAAGTTGTCTCAACAATCTGCCGCGCCTGCAGCCGATGGCGAGCCGCACCGTCATCTCATGCTGGCGGGCCAAAGACCTGACCAGCAGCAAACTGCTGACGTTTGCACAAGCAATCAGGAGGACAAAAAATACGGCGACGAGGGAGATTCCTAGGGTGGGCGCGAGCGCGCCCGCCTGGTTGAACGGCGTCTTCCACAAGGGAAAGATCTTCACACCCCGTCCGCGATTGGTTTCTGCGTATTCGTTTTCCAGCCGCTTCGCCACCGTCGAAAGTTCCGACTGCGCCTGCTCGATGCTCACGCCTGGCTTGAGGCGAGCGAAGCCTTCGATCCAGGTCTCGCCGCGGTCTTCCAGCTGGTAACTCCCGCCGGTAAATTTTTCTTGCATCGACACTGGCACCCAGAACTGCATGGGATAGCCGACGAACGTACCGTAGAATCCGGGTGGAGCGACGCCGACAATCGTATGCGGTACGCCATTGAGGAGTTGCTTTTTGCCAATGATGTCGGGATCGCTATGCAGGCGTTCTTTCCATAACCAGTAGCTGATTACGGTCACAGGGTGGCCATTGCGTCCCCAATCCTCGTCAGACTGGAATCCGCGTCCCAGGATTGGGTGAATTTCGAGCGCATCAAAATAGTTCGATGAAACGACACTTCCGGCGACGCGTTCGGCCCGTTCTCCGATGCTGATGGTGGAGCCGGTGATCCGGTCAACGATGAACCAGTCCATGAGCGTGCAGCTTCTTCGGAAATCCAAAAAATCGGGCCAGGAAACATCGGTAGAGCCAAAACCGACCGATCCTTTGTCACCGCGAGGCTGCGTTCCCGCAATCGCAACCATTCGATCCTGGTGAGCTACGGCGGGAAA
>CAZILJ010000024.1:0-2310 GCA_964539915.1 uncultured Acidobacteriaceae bacterium
ATTCCGGAGCGGACGATTATGTTGTAAAACCATTTGGAGTCAGCGAACTGCTGGCCCGCATTCGCGCAGCACTTAGGCGATCTTTTCCAGACGAGCCTCGGCCGAAAGTTGACACTCCGGAATTGAGAGTTGATTTTGGAATGCGGCTGGTTACGGTTCGCGGCAAGAGAGTGTACCTCAGTCCCAAAGAATTTGAGGTCCTGCGCATTCTCGTACTACACGAAGGGAAACCGCTGACGCATGAAAGGCTTTCAAAGATCGTTTGGGGATCGCGTCATCCTGACAAAACAGAAAACTTACGTGTATTGATAATGCAACTCCGGAAGAAAATCGAGAAAGATCCTGCCCACCCCCGCTACATCATGACCGAGCCCTGGTTTGGTTACAGGTTTGACCTCTAAGCCCCGCATCCGCTAAAGGTCCACCTCGGCCTCGTAAGCTGTAAATTTCATCGAAGGGGATGAGAGCCTTCCAGATCCAAATTCAATTCCAAGACATTTACCCGAGGTTCGCCCAAGAAACCCCACTGCCGTCCAAGCGTGTGTTGCCGTACCAAAGAGCGAAGCTCGTCTGGATTCATATGCCTTTCGCGCGCAACGCGTGGAATCTGAAACTCGGCCGATGCCGGCGAAATGTCGGGATCCAACCCCGATCCCGAAGACGTGACCAAGTCCACAGGAATAGGCGCAGAAGGAGCTTCCGCTTGGGCTTTTTGAACGTCACCCTTTACTCTGTCAATTAGGACCTTGTTCGTAGGAGCCAGATTGGAGCCGCTGCTTGCGGTTGCATCGTAACCCGTCCCAGCGTTGGACGGCCGTGAATGAAAATAGCCTGGCCCGGTGAAGGACTGTCCGATGATCCGCGAACCAATTAGTTTTCCATTCTTCTCGATTAACTGACCGTTGGCCCGGTCATGAAATAGGATCTGGGCCAAACCTGTGATACCGAGCGGGTACAACAAGCCAAACATCACCGTGGTCGCCAGCGTAAACCGTACAGCTATAAGGAAATTTCTTTTCATTGTGGAACTCCTTAGGCCAAACCCAGGTATGGCAAAACAACATCGATGAGCTTGATGCCGATGAATGGCGCAATAATTCCGCCTACTCCGTAAATCAGCAGATTGCGTTGGAGCAGTGCTGCTGCGCCCAATGGGCGATAGCGAACACCGCGAAGCGCGAGGGGTATCAGGGCGATGATAATCAGCGCGTTGAAAATCACCGCGGAGAGGATGGCCGATTCGGGCGTGCGAAGGTGCATCACGTTCAGGACACCTAACACGGGGAAGGCTCCAGCAAACATCGCAGGAATAATCGCGAAGTACTTGGCCACGTCGTTTGCGACGGAGAACGTGGTTAGCGCACCGCGAGTGATCAGCAGTTGCTTGCCGATCTCGACGATTTCGATGAGCTTTGTCGGGTTAGAGTCGAGATCCACCATGTTGCCGGCTTCCTTGGCGGCCTGCGTGCCGGTGTTCATAGCCACTCCCACATCCGCTTGCGCCAGCGCGGGGGCATCGTTAGTCCCATCGCCAGTCATGGCGACCAGCTTGCCCTTAGCCTGCTCGCGTTTGATAAGCGCCATCTTATCTTCGGGTTTGGCTTCAGCGAGAAAGTCGTCGACTCCGGCCTGCCGGGCGATGGCTGCCGCCGTCAGCGGGTTATCGCCGGTGATCATCATGGTGCGAATGCCCATAGCCCGCAGATGATCGAACCGCTCTTTCATTCCTCCCTTGACGATGTCGGTGAGCGCGATGACGCCAAGAACTTTCCGATTCTCGCAAACGAGAAGTGGAGTGCCGCCCCCGTTCGAAATCTCTGATACCGCATGCTCCACCTCAGCGGGAACAGAATGCCCATGTTCTTCGCAATACTTCGCAATTGCGTCTTTTGCACCTTTCCGAACCTCGATGCCGTCAAGGTTAGCTCCGGACATCCGGGTCTGCGCACTGAAGGGGATGAAAGTTGGCTCGTACTGGCTCAGGTCGCGCCCTCGGATGCCGTATTTCTCCTTCGCCAGCACAACGATCGAGCGCCCCTCGGGAGTCTCGTCGGCCAGTGAAGCGAGTTGGGCGGCATTCGCCAGATCCTTCAGGTGCACGCCTGGAGCAGCAATGAAAGTCGTCGCGGCTCGATTCCCGAGCGTGATCGTGCCAGTCTTATCGAGCAACAACACATCGACGTCCCCGGAAGCTTCCACCGCGCGTCCCGACATCGCGATGACGTTTCTCTGTATCATGCGATCCATGCCGGCAATCCCAATCGCTGACAAAAGTCCCCCGATGGTGGTGGGAATCAAACAAACGAGGAG
>CAZILJ010000025.1:0-8635 GCA_964539915.1 uncultured Acidobacteriaceae bacterium
AAACCATGGGCGATCTCCCTCACATCTTCGATGGTGAGACCAGCCTCGCGCCGACAAAACTGGATTGGGTCGATGGGGAAATCGCCGGCGTGCTTCTTGCGGCGGAGTCAGACGGCGCTTTCACGATCACGAACTCGCGGAATGGCGTCCAGAAGGCTTACTCCAAGAAATAGCTGCTGGAACGAATGCAAAGGCAAGCGGCCTGCATCCAAGCGGCAACCTGTCGGCGCTACGGTTAGAAAGTCCACCGATGATCGTGATTGTGATGGGCGTCGTCGGAGCCGGAAAGACTACGGTCGGGCGGTTGCTGGCCGAGCAACTCGGTTGGAGATTCGCCGATGCGGACGACTTTCATCCGCCGTCGAATGTGGAGAAGATTCGGCACGGAATCGCGCTCAGCGACGACGACCGGCAGCCGTGGCTGGAGCGTCTTCGTGCCTCGATCACCGATTGGATCGCCGCGGGTCACAATGTCGTTCTGGCGTGCTCCGCCCTGAAGAGTAGCTACCGGCAGGAACTTGAGGTGGGGCCTGAAGTCCGGTTTGCGTACCTGAGGGGAAGTGCCGACCTGATCGCAGGGCGGCTGCGTGCGCGACAAGGACACTTTGCCGGGGAGCAGATTCTGGCCAGCCAGTTAGCTGATCTGGAAGAGCCGGACCGAGCGGTGATCGTTGATATCGCAGCAACACCACAACAAATCGTGGCTGAGATTCGGAAGGAGCTCAGCTTGGCGTAGAATCTTCGCACCACAGAACCGCTCAACGAACGACCTGGAACTTACCCTTGGAAGCTGTCACTGACCGCCTGGAATCCGCCGTCGTATCCCGACTCATGTGGCGGCTGATGCCGTTTCTGTTTCTCCTCTACATCGTTGCCTACCTGGACCGAATTAACATGAGCTTTGCCGTGCTGCAGATGCGCGGGCAACTCGGTCTGAGTGAGCGCATGATTGGGCGCGCTGGAGGCATGTTTTTTGCAGGCTACTTTTTCTTTCAACTTCCCAGCAATCTGGTGCTGGAAAAGTTTGGCGTCCGTCGTTGGATTTCGGGCTTGATGATCACATGGGGGGTGATTTCATGCCTGATGATCTTCATCCGCGGGCCGATCAGCTTTTACGGGATGCGTTTCCTGCTGGGCGCTGCCGAGGCCGGATTCTTTCCCGGCATGATCCTTTATATGAAGCGCTGGTTCCCGGCCAACGCGCGGGCTCGCGCTGTGGCGTGGTTCATGACGGCGAATCCCATTGCAGGTATCGTCGGTAGTCCCGTTTCCGGAGCATTACTGGGACTCAGCGGTAAGGGGCTCTCGGGCTGGCAATGGATGTTTCTTGTGGAAGGACTGCCAGCAATCATTCTCGGAGTGACAGTGTATTGGGCCTTGTCGGATAGCCCGAAAGAGGCTGTCTGGCTAAAGGGTGAGGAGCGGGCATGGCTGCTGGAAAGGCTGGCGATTGAACGTGAAGCAGAGTCGGCCCTCAAAATGGAGAATCTGTTGAGGGTCCTCATTAGCCCTAGAGTCTGGATGCTATCGCTCGTGTATTTCGGAGTGTCCACGACGATGTACGGAGTCACTTTGTGGCTGCCTAGCCTCATCAGCCAGCTGTCGGGGCTCGGCTCCTTCATGACCAGCCTGGTGGCAACGATTCCATTTGCCGCGACAACGTTGGCGATGGTTCTGGTCGGAATGCACTCGGATCGAACCAGTGAGCGGCGGTGGCACACGGCGGTTCCCGCGTTCTGCGGGGCGTTAGCGTTGCTGGCCGCCGCCTACGGAAGCGTCCCGGCGCTCGTGATTGCAGGAATCGGACTCGGCATGGCGGGTGCCGAAGCAATGGTCGGACCCTTCTGGGCGATGGCGACTTCCCGTATCCGGGGACTTTCGGCAGCCGCGGGGATCGCAGTCATTAACTCGCTGGCAAATCTTGGAGGGTACTTTGGTCCCGATATTATCGGATTCTTTCGGAAAGTGAATGGCGGGTTTCGCGGAGGCCTGCTGGCGATCGGGGCGACCCTGGCTCTGAGCGGCGCAGTCGCATTGATCGTAGGGCGGGAGCACTCTCGTCAGAGAACGGAATCTCTGTAAGGCCAAGATCCGCGGAGGTCAGTTTGTCGTATGTTATTGTTCATCGCGTCCGAGGGAAATCTTTAGTCAAAATGCAGTGAATGCACCGCTTCTGCTTCGCTCCATAGCGTCAATTGTTTACAATGGGAACTTCGCCTGACCGCCAGCTCTCCTTGTAGAGGAACGAACAGCAATTTTGGAACCGACAAACCACAATTCCAGTGCCGGCCCCACCGTCTACTGGCGGGTGGAGGGCAGCCTGCTTGACCTGACCGTGGTCAGGCCGGTGGCGTTCTTTACCTGGAATGCCCAGACATTCGCCGAGCGATTTCGGCGGCGCGGGCTGATCTTTCTGATGGCCCTGTTGCGTCCGTTCCTTTATTCCACGAACCGAAAGTTCGCCACTCGTGCGGTCCACACCGTCCTGAGAGGGGTAACTCGGGACCGGCTTGATCTGCTCGGGGAAGAGTTTTTTCTGTACAAGTTAAAGCCGCGGCTGAAAGTGCGCGGGGTGCAGAAGGTGCAGGAGTTGGTGCAGGCAGGAGCGGAAGTCGTGCTGGTCAGCCAAGGGTTAGAGCACGTGATGCGACCGCTGGCTCAGCACTTAGGGGTGAAGCGCATTATTGCCAACCGCCTGGAGTTTCGCGACGGAATGGCGACGGGTCGGTTGCTCCAGCCGGTGATTCGGCCTCGCGGCGCATTCGCACGCATTCGGGAGGAGAATCCAGACGGCCGGCGGGCTCCGAAGACTCTGGCGCGGCAACTCAATATTTCCCTGGAAGACCTGCGGGCGGCCGTGATTTCCGCTGAACGGCCGAGTGTGGCACCGAGGCGACCCGTCGTACATTTTGAGGGGCAGAGACAGCTGCAAGATTTTTCTGTTCGCCAGGCATTCTCAGGGAAGCACGTGATGCTCATCGGAGTGACCGGATTTATTGGCAAAGTGTGGCTGGCGAATACGCTTCTGGACTTGCCGGAAGTCAAGAGGATTTACCTGCTGATCCGGCGGCAGAAGTCGAATCCAGCCGAGCGTCGCTTCGAGAAGATGGTGGAGGAGTCGCCCGTTTTCGATCCTTTATTTGAGCGGCATGCAGACCGACTGCCTGATTTTCTAAGAGACAAGATCGAGGTCGTCGAAGGGGACGTCACCCAGCCGGGACTTGGGCTTAACGCCGAGACTGCGCGCTGTTTGCAGAAGAATCTGGACCTCATTATTAATAGCTCGGGTCTGACCGATTTTAATCCTGATCTACGCGACGCGCTCGCAACCAACACCGATGCGGCGGCGAACATCCTCGAGTTCGTAAGGACTTCGGACCATGCCGGACTTCTGCATCTATCAACCTGCTACGTCGCGGGGGAGCAGGATGGGCGGGTCAGCGAAAAACTGACTCCGAACTACAACCCGCGGGGGTTGCCGGATTTTGACGCCGAGCGGGAGTGGCGCTGCCTCCAGGAATTTGTGAAGCAGGCTGAGGTGAAGGCCGAGAGCGACGAAGTCACATCGGAACTGCGTACGCAGGCAAGGTCCAAGGAACATGCAGCGAAAGACTTGCACGGTGCGGCGCTCGAGAATCAGATCCGCAAGAACCGGGTCCGCTGGCTGAAAACGTACCTTACGGATGCGGGTACGCGACGCGCGAAAGAACTGGGGTGGCCGAATACTTACACCCTGACCAAGAGTCTGGCAGAGTCTCTGATCGCGAAGCATGGGGCCGGACTTCCAGTTGCGGTGGTGCGTCCCGCGATTGTCGAAACTTCGGTCGCGAAACCTTTCATGGGTTGGAATGAGGGCATCAATACTTCTGCGTCGCTGTCCTATCTGCTGGGAACGTATTTCCGGCAGTTGCCCTCAAATAAGAGTAAGCGGCTCGACATCGTTCCCGTGGACGCCGTGTGTAACGGAATGACCCTGATCGCCGCTGCTGTTATGGAACGCAGGCATGACGCGATGTACCAACTCGCGACATCGGTGACCAATCCCTGCGACATGGGAAGATCGATTGAGTTGACCTCTCTGGCGCACCGCAAGCATTACCGCGCACAAGAAGGGCTGGAATCATGGCTGCGGCTGCGTTTCGATGCGATTCCCGTTTCTAAGACGCGCTACAATCGCATGTCGGCTCCGGCGCAGAAGGCGATTGTGAAGTCCATTCAACGCATCATGTCGCCGTTGCCGCTGAAGAAGGCGCCGCTGGTGAAAACGGAACGCAGCCTGGAGCGCCTGGAAAAACTGATTGAGCTTTTCGAACCCTTCATCCTGTTGAACGAGCACGATTTTGCTGCCGAGAATATCGAAAAGCTTTCCTACGCCCTCGTCCCCGAGGAGCAGGATATTTTCAGTTACGACACCTGCTCTCTGGATTGGTGGGAATACTGGATTAATATCCACATTCCAGCCCTGCGTCGCTGGACATATCCCCTGATTGAAGGAAGGCCCCTCGAAGCACGGCCTCCTCGCAACTTTCAACTTGCGCCCGCTAACGGAGATGCCGTGAAGACTGGGACCGACGGAGCCACGTGGCGATATTCCTGACCGGATCGACCGGATACATCGGCGCGCACGTTGCCGCCAACCTGCTGGATGGACACCAGGCCGCTTTGAACGTGCTGGTGCGTGCGCGTGATCCGCAGGAAGCGCAGTTGCGACTGTGGCGAGCGATGCAATTGCATTTGGACTTCCCGCGCTTCTTTGAGTACTTGCAAACCAAGGTACGGATTTTCTGCGGGGACCTCACCGCTTCTGGTTTTGGCCTGGGCCGCGATGAATACGACCGCCTGGTGCACACCACAGATTCAGTGATCCACTGCGCAGCGTCGTTGAATCGCAAGTCCGAGAAGAGCTGTCTGAACGTGAACTTGCGCGGCACTCTTGAAGTGCTTACTCTGGCGCGACACGCCGAGCACTACCACGGCCTGCGACGCTTCAGCGAGGTCAGCACGGTAGCGGTGGCAGGCAAGCGCAGCAACGAAGTGGTTACCGAGGATCGCTCCATCGAATGGGATCGTTCGGACTACGATCCGTACGCGCGCACGAAAAAATTCTGTGAGCACATGACGCGGGTGCTTCTCCCAGATACTCCCAAGATGGTCTTCCGGCCGAGCATCGTTCTGGGCGACAGCCGTCACGCGGCGACAACGCAGTTCGACATGGTCAAGGCGTTCGTATTTCTGGCTGGGCTACCAGTGTTGCCGTTTCGTTCCACCGACAAGATCGACATTGTGAACGTGGATTTTGTCGCCGACGCGATTGCGACCTTGCACCAGAAAGAACAGCCGCTGTACGACACCTATCATCTTTCTTCGGGAACGGGATCGCAGACATTCCGCGAGTTGACGACGGCTCTGGCTGCCGCACAGCAAAAGCGCAGTCCCGTATTCCTTCCTTTTGCGGAGAAGCCGTTTGCCGGTTCGGTCAACTTCCTCTCGAACCGCAAGGGATCAATGGCTTACGGAGCTTCGCTTCTGAAGGTGTTCATGCCCTATCTGGTGTGGAACACAGTGTTTGATAACACCCGAGTAACTTCCGAGTTGGGGCGAAGGCCCGTTCCGTTTTCGCAGTACAGCTTTCCACTGCTGAAGTTCAGCCGCGAGAGCAACTTTGAATACAACTATGAGCCCTGGCCCGCGGCTCGCGGAGGGTCCGCGGCATGATGGACTTCGTGTTGGAGGCGTGGGTCAGCAGCAACATTGAGCGCGCGAAAACCAGATGGATGCTCGGCGGCGGCCAGGCTTGGCACCCCGGTGAGAAACTGAAACTGCTTTTCGCGGGATACAACGGCACCCGCAATATGGGATCGGACGTGCGTGTCGACGAAATGCTGCGCCAGATCCGTCACATCCTGGGCGCGGAGCGAGTCGAATTCAGCGTGATGAGTCAGAACTTCGAGTTCTCGAAGGGGTACTTCGAGGACACAAAGCAGGTGCATCTTCCGGATATTTTCCCGCCATTTTTGTCCGACGAGGTTCCCAAACACCATGGCGTAGTGGCGTGCGAGGGCTCCATGTTCAAGAGCAAGTTCGCGAATGCTCTGACGACCATGATGATCGGATCGCTGGGTATCGCCGCAGTGGAGAACAAACTTTCCGTCGGATATGGCGCCGAAGCTGGGTACATGGATCCTCTGGTCGCCAAGATGTGCGGCCGCTACTGCAAGAATTCTCTGGTCATTACACGCAACGAAGAATCGCGCACGGTGTTGCGCGAGTTGGGCGTACCCACCGAACTGGGGACGGATACAGCCTGGACATTTGAGCCCAATCCTGCGGAATTTGGACAGAGCGTTTTGCGGCAGGTGGGATGGGACGGGGGCACTCCCGTTTTGGTCGTTTGCCCGATCAATCCGTTCGAGTGGCCAGTGAAGGCTTCGGTGGCCAAAGCAGCACTGCGCAGTCTGACGGGTGCCTACAAGAAGAGTCACTATCGCGGACCATACTTCCACAACTCGGGTCCGGCCGCCGACCGCGCGTACGAGCATTACCTGACTTCGATTGCCAACGCGGTGGATGCGTTCCGCAAGCAGCGCAGTGTATTCGTCATTCTGGCGGCTACCGAGCGTTTGGATGCGCGGCCGGCGAACCGCATATCGGACAAACTCGGAGGAGTACCGGTTGTGACCTCTGATCAGTACAACATGTATGAACTGGTCAGCATTCTCCGCGCTTGCCACATGATGGCTTCGTCGCGCTATCACGGCATCGTGACGTCCATGCCGGCGCTCGTTCCCTCAGCCGGGATCACCATGGATGAGCGCATTCGCAATCTGATGCGGGAACGCGGGCATCCCGAACTGCTTATGAATGTCGATGATCCTGACCTTGAGCAGAAACTGCTGGCAGCGCTCGAGATTCTAGCCACGCAGGGCGAGCGCATCGCCGACGGCATTGCGCGTACGGTGGTGAAGAACTTGAAAGTGATGGCGCGGATGGGCGTTTTCTTCGAGGAAGAGGTTCAGCGACGGTATCCCGAATTCCCGACGCGCACGGGCGAATGGAGTTGGGAAGACTATCTTCCGCCCATGAATGCCTCGTTGCACCAGTTAGTGGCGGCTTACAGCTGAATTTGCCGCGTTCCGGTTGAAAACATGCCTTTTGTCGGGGAAATATTTTCGCAACTCAAAACGGCCTCTGATGTTAAGGTCCTTCTCGAAATCCGCGACGGCCAGATCACAGGAGTGACGGGTGGCGAACTTCTCGAGTTGATCCGTAAGGCGCGGACCTTTCTCGCGGCGAAGGGACTGAAGAAAGGCGAACGCTGCGGAATACTTGCGGCGAACAGCATCCGCTGGATGGCGCTCGATCTCGCGGCGATGGCCGAGGGGCTCATTGTCGTTCCGTTGTATTTCCGTCAAGCACCGGCGGAGTTGGTCGCGATGATGAAAGACAGCACACCGTCTCTGGTCTGCTGTGGCGAAGCGGCTTTGTGCAACGGAATTCAGCAGAACTGGTCCGCAGCGCCGCCGCACTTTCTCTTTGACGAAATCTTTGCAGGCGTGGAAGGAACCGTTTTGGACCGGCCGCAGGTGCGGGACGAGGATCCTGTAACGATTATTTACACGTCGGGCACTTCGGGCGAGGCGAAAGGCGTCGTGCTAACCGCGGCAAACGTCGGCTTCATGCTGGGCTGTACCTCGCCACGGCTCGACGCGTTAATGGGAGGACGGTCAGGGCAGGATCGTATCTTCCACTATCTGCCGCTCAGTTTTTGCGCTTCGTGGATCGCGACTCTGACTTTTCTCTTACGTGGGAGCCTGGTGACTCTAAACACCGATCTGACGAAACTTCCGACCGACATACCGGCAACGGCGCCCGATTACTTTCTGAATGTGCCGCAGTTGCTCGAGCGTATGCGGCGCGGCGTGGATGAACAGATCGCACAAAAGGGCGGGGTAGCGCATGCGATCTACTCGCGCGCCAAGGCTGCCTGGCTACGGAAGAAAGAACAGAAATCGCAACTCGGAGATGCGGTTTGGTTAGGGATAGCGACCAGCGTAGTCTTTCCCGCCATCCGCAAGAAAATGGTGGGTGGGAACCTGAAGGCCCTGATCTGCGGGTCGGCGCCGCTCATTCCCGAGACTCAGGACTACTTCGCCATGCTCGGTATTGCTGTGCTGCAGGTCTATGGACTGACGGAAACAACCGGCATCTGTACCATGGACGATCCGAACCATGTCGCACCCGGACGAGTGGGGCCGGCGATCCCCGGCATTGAGATGAGGCTCAGCGACAGCGACGAGATCATCGTGCGAGGGCCGAACGTGTTTCTCGGATACTGGAACCGGCCGCAGCAGACCGCCGAAGTACTGCGCGATGGGTGGTTTCGCACCGGCGATCAAGGGGAGATGGATGGTTCTGGTAACTGGCGCATTGTGGGCCGGATCAAAAACCTGATTGTCCTCGGCTCCGGCCATAAGATTGCCCCCGAAACAATCGAGGAAGAGATCGCTCGAAATCTTCCAGGCGCCCAGCAGGTGGTCGTGGTAGGTACTGTCCGCGAGCACCTTTCGGCGATTGTTACGGGACATGTGAGCGGGGAACAGGTGCGGGCGGCGCTGCATGCGGTCAACCTCGATCT
>CAZILJ010000026.1:0-2045 GCA_964539915.1 uncultured Acidobacteriaceae bacterium
CAATTGACAGCGAAACCTCTGGTGGCGATTGGGGGCATCACCCGGACCAATGCCGCTTCCGTGATCGCGGCCGGGGCGGATTCCGTCGCGGTGATATCCGATCTGTTACCGGATCCTCGCAAATCAGCAGAGGAATTTTTCCGCATCTGGAGGTAAAGTCGGGGAACCCTATGAGCACGCCGACAACCTTGCCCACGACCGGAAGCGACTGGGAAATTCACAGCCACCAGGATAAGGAACTGGTTCAGGGGTTGGGACTGACCAGCGCCACCATGCTGGTCATGGGGTCGATGATCGGCTCCGGCATCTTCATTGTGTCGGCCGAAATCGGACGCGAGGTCGATTCGCCGGCCTTGCTGATCGGCGCATGGGCGGTCGCCGGATTCATGACAATTGTGGCCGCCCTCAGCTATGGCGAGTTGGCCGCCATGATGCCGCGGGCCGGCGGGCAATATGTGTATCTTCGCGAGGCGCTGGGGCCGCTCTGGGGCTTTCTCTACGGCTGGACTCTGTTTCTCGTGATCCAGACCGGAACGATCGCCGCCGTGGGCGTGGCCTTCGGCAAGTTTCTCGGGGTCTTTGCCCCCTCAATTTCTTCCTCCCACTGGTTGCTGCACCTCTGGAAGGTCCCACCGATTCATCTCGGCCCCATGGTCCTCGGGAACATGGATGTCGGGATTAACACCCAGAACCTGGCCGCGATCCTGCTGGTGATTTTTCTGTCGGTGGTGAACATCTTCGGAGTCAAGACAGGCGCAGCGATTCAGAACATCTTCACCGCCGCTAAAGTTTCTGCACTGCTGGGATTGGCCGTATTCGGCTTTGCGCTCGGACGCAACCCGCAGGCGTTAGCCGCAAATTTCGGCGCAAACTTCTGGCACCACGCGGGATTGGGCGCCGAGCACGCGGTTCAGGTCGGAGTGGGCGGACCAATCGTGATGGTCGGCACATTGACCATCCTCGCCGTGGCGCAGGTCGGATCCCTGTTCTCGGCCGACGCTTGGAATAACGTCACCTTCACCGCCGGGGAAGTGAAAAATCCCAGCCGCAACCTGCCGCTTTCACTGGCTCTCGGTACCGGGGTAGTCATCGCGCTTTACATCGCTTGCAACTTTGTGTATCTGAGCGCATTGCCGCTCGACGGCGCCGAGGGGGGAGTCTCAATCCTGGCACGCGGAATCAAGCATGCTGCCGAGGATCGTGTGGGCACCGCCGTCATGACCCAAATGTTCGGTGCCGCAGGCGGACTGCTCATGGCCGCCGCGATCATGATTTCAGGCTTCGGCTGCGCCAATGGGCTCATTCTTTCGGGGGCGCGAGTCTACTATGCCATGGCGAAAGACGGCCTGTTCTTTCGCAAAGTTGCTAAACTGCATCCTAGGTATAAGACGCCGGCAGTTTCGCTGATGGTGCAGATGGTCTGGGCGTGTCTGCTCTGCGTCTCCGGGAGCTACGGACAGCTTCTCGACTACATCATTTTTGCTGTGCTGGTGTTCTATATCCTGACGATCGTTGGCTTGTTCGTCTTGCGGCGGACGCATCCGGATGCGCTCCGGCCTTACCGCGCGGTCGGCTATCCCCTGCTGCCGATCATTTATATTGTCATGGCTTTGTTTATCGATATCGTACTATTGCGTTACAAGCCGCAATTCACGTGGCCGGGACTCATCGTGGTGCTGTTGGGAATCCCGGTGTACTACGCGTGGTCGCGGAACTCGCGCCAGCGTGCAGCCCGCACATCATCGTAAAGGAGCATCACGATGTCCATTGGGACCGTACCCAAAGCGAAAAGCAGTAGGACAAATCTGCTGGCCACCAAGCCGCTGAACCTGCTGATGGAAGAAGCCCGGGAAACGGGCGAGCACAGCCTTAAGCGGACATTGGGTGTTTTTCAGCTCACAGCGCTGGGTGTGGGCGCAATCATCGGCGCCGGAATCTTTGTGATGGTCGGGCTGGGCGCGCAGTATGCAGGCCCCGGCCTCACCCTCTCGTTCGTGTTGTCCGGTTTGGGATGCGCGTTCGCAGGTCTTTGTTATGCCGAGTTT
>CAZILJ010000027.1:0-2528 GCA_964539915.1 uncultured Acidobacteriaceae bacterium
CCACCGGGAAACACCCTCTCCTCACCGTATGCCAGCCAGTTCTCGCAGAGAGCACGTAGCCGCTTCAAGCCTTGAAATTGATAGGCGGGACGCACCACCCTCTCGACAAAGATCTCACGGGCTTCGTCGACCACTGCGCACTGCAAGTCTTCCTTCGACCCGAAGTGTGCGAATAGACCACTCTTGCTGATGCGCAGCGCGGACGCGAGTCTTCCAATCGTCAGCCCTTCCAGGCCTTCGACGGAGGCGATGTTGACCGCTTTCCGTAGGATGGCGCGGCGGGTCCGCAGGCCCCGGGGCCGCCGCGTGCGGCCATGGTCCGCAGCGGGACTGTGATCGGCTGTCGTCCGCCGCCGGGAAGTCTTGCGGGCTTGCGCATGGGCTGCCATAAGCGGGATCCACAATAGCACGATCGTTCGTTCTAGTTCAAGAACCTCTTGCGCCGTCGAAGGGATCCGACGCCTCCCCCCACCCGACCCGGAACTGCGCGGCAATCTCATCCGCAGCCTCGGCGCTTTCCGCGAAATGGCGTTCGACGGTCGTCGTTGACCGCGCTCCCCCGCCCCTGCTACCGTCATATGTTTGCCCTCCTGCGCTCGCTTGGTCCTATAGGCGGCAAACTGCTTTCCCTGCTTTCGGTGAAAGATTCGCGGACCCATTCCTAGGAGGTTATTATGTCTGCCATCAAATTCCGTGGCGTCGACTTCATACAGTACGATGCCCTCCTGACCGAGGAAGAACGGCTGGTGCGTGCCACCACTCGCCAGTTCATCGAAGACAACCTGATCCCCATCATCGAAGAATGCAACCGCGCCGGCCGCTTTCCGCGTGAACTGGTCAAGCCCATGGCCGAACTAGGTTTCTTCGGAGCGTCGCTGAAAGGCTACGGCTGCGCCGGCATGGGTAACGTGGAATACGGACTGATGACGCAGGAGCTCGAACGTGGCGACTCAGGCGTGCGCAGCTTTGTCAGCGTGCAGTCGGGGTTGTGCATGTATCCGATCTACCAGTTTGGCAGCGAGGAGCAGAAACAAACCTGGCTTCCCGCGATGCAAAAGGGAGAGAAGTTGGGTTGCTTCGGTCTGACCGAGCCTGACTTTGGCTCGAACCCCGGCGGCATGCGCACTCGCGCCAGGAAAGTCGGAAACGAGTACGTGATTAATGGCGAGAAGATGTGGATCACCTCGGGCACCATTGCAGACGTCGCCATCATCTGGGCGAAGGTGGAAGATGAGAAAGATCGCGTCCGTGGCTTCCTGGTCGAGACCGATCGTCCGGGATTCAAGGCCGACGACATCCACGGCAAGTGGTCCCTGCGCGCGTCGGTTACTTCCGGTCTGTCTCTGCAGGACGTCCACGTTCCTGAATCGAATCTGCTGCCGAAAACCGGCGGCCTGAAATCTCCGCTGATGTGCCTGAACCAGGCCCGCTACGGCATCGCATGGGGAGCGGTCGGCGCAGCCATGTCCTGCTACGACACCGCACTTCAGTATTCCCTGCTGCGCAAACAATGGCGCGATCAACCCATCGCTTCGCACCAACTTGTGCAAGACAAGCTCACATGGATGATCAGTGAAATCACCAAAGCGCAGCTGCTGGTGTTGCAAGTCGGTCGCCTGAAAGATGCAGGCAAGGTCGAACCGCAACACATTTCAATGGCAAAGCGCAACAATGTATGGATGGCGCTGGAGTGCGCCCGACTGTCGCGCGACATTCTCGGCGCCAATGGCGTCGCCGACGACTATCCCATCATGCGTCACATGATGAACCTGGAGTCGGTGAAGACCTATGAAGGCACACACGACGTCCATTCGCTGATCATCGGGCAGAGCATTACGGGCATCGATGCATTCTAGACCAAGCAACTCGGCTGGCCGTGCTCGGTTGATGCGCCCGGAAACCAAGATCACGACGGATCACATCCCATGACGCCAGAAAAACAGCGGCGCGTCGCGACCGCGGTGGGCTTCCTCTCAGGTGTCCTTGCGTGTTTGGACGCTATGCGTGATGCCAGGATCTTTTGGCCGCCGGACGCTGTCTGGGCAGCTTTGAGAAGTCCGCAGCGGGTCGAACTAGGTGCCGGACTCACACTCGTCATGGTCACGCTGGCGATCTCATGGTTACAGCCGCAAACTTGAAGGCGCTGGTTTACCCGTACATCTGTTCGAGCAGTTCGGAGGCGCGCCGCAAGTGAGGAACCACCATGCTCCCGCCCCCAACCAGTGCCACGTTGCGCGACTCTTCCGGCTCGGCTCGGGTTACGCCCAAGCGATAAGCCTGGATCGCGTGGTAGAAAATGCAGTCGTCGCAGCCTAGACACGCCGAGGCCACGAGCCCCGTCAACTCTTTCGTTTGGGCGGGTAGTGCGCCTTCCAGATACGTATTGTGGTCGATCTTGTAGAAGCGCTTTACCAGGAAGTTGTTCGCCTTGTCGACGTTGGTGTTCAGCCGCGCCCGCGTATCCAGAAAGCGGCGCACGTATTTTTCAAGGAAGAGATAAGTCGGCTCCTTGCGTTCCTGTCGCCCTT
>CAZILJ010000028.1:0-2586 GCA_964539915.1 uncultured Acidobacteriaceae bacterium
ACCGTGAACGATGCAAGCGGCGCCGCGGTGGAACATGCGACGGTCACCATTACGGACCTCGACCGCGGCATTAACTACAAAACGACAACCAACGAAAGTGGCCTCTACGAGCAGACTCACCTGTTGGCAGGTCGCTACAAAGTGAATATCAGCGCTTCTGGATTCGGTGCGTTCGAGTCGGTTGCCGATGTTCAAATCGATTCTTCCACGCGCGTCGATGCGCGTTTGGGCGTGCAAGGGCAATCCACGCAGGTCACAGTCACAGACGAAACCCCGCTGTTGAAAGTAGATCGAGCGGATGTCAGTACCACGCTCACGACGGAGGAACTCGGCAACCTGCCAATCCTGAACCGCAACGTGACGCAGATGCTGCTGGTCACACCGGGAACGCAGATCAATGACTGGACTCACGCAGCCGCCGAGAACCCGCAGGGGGGTTATCAGATCGATGTAAACGGCCAACAATTCACCTCGAATGGCTTCCTGCTAGATGGGACGGAAAATAACAGCGCGATCCTCGGGATTGCCGTGGTGAATCCCAACATCGATTCTCTGCAGGAGTTCAAAATTACAACCAGCAATTACGACGCGCAATTTGGATCGGTAGCAGGCGCACTGCTGCAAGGCACAACAAAATCCGGTACGAACAGTTTCCACGGATCGCTATTTGAATATCTCCGCAATGACACATTTAACGCGAAGGACCGATTTTCCTCCTTGAATCTGCCGCTTCGGTGGAATCAGTTTGGAGGTTCCATGGGCGGTCCCATAAAAAAAGGAAAAGTCTTCTTTTTCGCTGACTACCAAGGCACTCGCCGGCGTCGCGCTGCCTCGACGATCGCTACGGTTCCCGATGCAGCGGAACGCAGCGGCGATTTGACCGGACTGCTGGGAGATTTCATCTGCAGCGACGGATCGACGTCGCCCACAGGCTGCTCCAGCCCCGAACTTGTGACTACGACGGAAGGTGCCTCTGTGCCAGCACGGGCCGGCATGGTGTTTGACCCGAGCACAGACGCAATTACCGCGAGCGGGCCGGACACGACCACTGCGAAAGCTGTATCGACGAATGGGCAAGTGAACGTTATCGCCGTTCCCGCTGCGGTGACGAATATCTTGAAATTTATTCCGTTGCCCAACACAAATGCCGGATCGATCGCCAACAACTACATCGCCAGCGGGAGCGAGAAGTTCGACAGCGATCAGGTGGATGGCAGGGTCGACTATAACTTTTCCGACAAACTGCACTTCTTTGGACGCTACACGATCGCTGACTTCGATCTCTCCGCGCCCGGCGCCTACGGCGCTGAAGCTGGCGGTCCAGCCTTGAACGGAATCAATTTCGCAGGCAGTTCTCTCGATCGGAACCAAAGTCTGGCGCTCGGGAGCGCATACACGCTCAGTACCAGCCTTATCACGGATGTCCGCTTTGGCTTCTACCGTTATCGCATTCGAGTGCAGCCGAACGGCGTTGGCACAAGTCCGGCAACAGAAGCGGGGTTTCCGGGCCTCAATATGGGCACTACGGAAACGAGCGGGATGCCAGCGTTCTACATCAATGGCAATGGCGGATTTAACTTTGGTTATGCATTGGGAGTTAATCAGTGCAATTGCCCGTTGAAAGAAACAGAGAACCACTTTCAATGGGTAAACAACTGGACAAAAACCAGCGGTAATCACACGTTCGGATGGGGTGCAGATCTCCGGCGGGCGCAGCAGCAGCGCATTCCCAGCGACTCGCACCGATCCGGCGAAATCAGTTTTAATAACAGCGAGACCGGCAGGTCGGACATCGATTTGCTGGCCTCCGGCGCTGGGGTCACGACGGGTGCGGCCCTGGGCTCTTTTCTTCTCGGTGATTCGAGCAGTTTCGCACGCTACGTCACTGGGCTCGGCTATCACCCCGGCTTGCGGCAAACGCGCCTGTTTTTCTATGGGCAAGATTCCTGGCGTGTCTCACGAAAACTGACACTGAACTACGGATTGCGCTACGAGAATTACCTGCCACAGACCGCAGCCAGCCGTGGTGGTGCTGGTAGTTTCGATCCGAACACTGGTGAGGTACTCGTCGCGGGAGTTGGATCAGTGCCCTCGAACATGGGAGTAAAAGCCTACAACCTTGGATTCGCTCCTCGGCTGGGAATCGCATACCAACTGCAAGAACGCACGGTCGTACGCGCAGGGTACGGGCGGAGTTTTACTCCGGCTGGCCTTGGCGCCGTATTCGGCCAGGCCCCCGACTATGATCCGCCGATTACCCTGCCCCAGCAGAACAGCCAGAGCAATCCGTACTTGCCAGTGTTCAATTTGCTCACAGGCCCACCTGCAGCGCCTACTCCGCCGGTGGGAACGAACGGACGCTACCCATTGCCAGACGGTTTGAACGTCTATTACTTCTTCAATCCGCCAAGCGCCTACCGTATTCCGCTCGCCGACTCATGGAACCTCACCGTGCAGCGACAGGTCAGTTCGACGTTGACAGCGGAAGTCGGTTATGTCGGGAACGTGGGGAGACATCTATTCGTCAATCCGAACGTAAACCAGGCTGCTCTGGATCCCAATTGTGTCGCTGACGGAACTTGCGAT
>CAZILJ010000029.1:0-1695 GCA_964539915.1 uncultured Acidobacteriaceae bacterium
AGGGACGGCGATGCCCGCGTTCGCGCAAAGTGCCGGCGGGATGCTAACTGACAAACAGATCGATCTGATTGCGAGCGGCATTCGCGAACGCTGGTCGAAACCGGATGTTTTGAGCGGCGCGAATCCGCCCCCGTACTCTTCGTCCGAGCCTGGAAATTCCTCGCACGGATCGGAGGTGTATGCCAACTACTGTTCTTCCTGTCATGGTGCTGGCGGCCGAGGCGGAGAAAAGGCGAGCTCGATCGTGGATGGGTCGTTTCTCGCCCTGCTGAACGATCAAGAACTACGGACGATCGTGATTGTGGGACGCCCTGAACTCGGCGCTCCTGATTGGCGAAATAACGTGCCTGGCAAGCCGATGTCAGCGCAGGATGTCTCCGATGTCGTGGCTTGGCTCGCCTCCCAGCGGCCAAAATTCCCCGGTCAACCCTATCCGAATCCGAGTGTCGCGAAAACGGCAGGAGAAGCTCGATGACCCTCCCAGGCGGCTTTACCAGGCGCGATGCGCTGATGAAAATCGGAATCCTCTTCAATGGTATCGTTGCCGCTGTTCTTGCCGTTCCGATTGTGCGCTACCTTCTCTCTCCCGTTGCCCGCGGACGTAAGGGAGGCTACGAGTCGTGGGTCCCACTTGGTAACCTCGAACAGTTCCCTTCCGGCCAGACTCGCCTGGCCAATTACCGCAATCCCGTCGTGAACCCAACCGACGGGGATACTGCAGATATCGCCTGCTGGGTTCGTAACGTGGACGGGCAACACTTCCAAGTCTTCGCGATCAACTGCGCGCACCTTGGATGTCCGGTTCGCTGGTTCCCACAATCGAGCCTCTTTATGTGCCCGTGTCATGGCGGCGCCTACTATCAAGACGGCTCCCGCGCGTCCGGGCCTCCAGAACGCGGATTGTTCGAATATCACTACAGGGTTGAAAACGGAAAGCTCTTGATTAATGCCGGCGAAATGCCCACGCCAGGAAGCCCCACTGCTTCAAATATCGTCACCGAGATACGACCATGCGTTTGATCGAATCCATTGGCGACTGGCTGGACGCGCGCCTTCAGATTGGTACATCTATCCGTGAGACGATGGAGCATCGGATACCTCGCGAAACCTCCAGCTGGTTTTACGTGTTCGGCAGCGCTGCTTTCGTCGTGTTTATGCTTCAAATCGTGACCGGCATCATGCTGGCGTTTATTTATGTGCCCTCTGCCGGGGAGGCTTGGAATAGCCTCCAGACTCTCAATCACAATGTTGCGCTCGGTTGGTACATTCGCGCCCTTCACGGTTGGGGCTCGAATTTCATGGTCGCCATTGTCCTGATTCATATGGTCCAGGTTTTCCTCTTTGGCGCGTACAAATACCCGCGAGAACTTACCTGGATCGTTGGTGTTTTCCTTTTGATCGTCACACTTGGTATGGCTTTCACAGGGCAAGTGCTGAGATTCGATCAGGACGCGTACTGGGGTCTTGGAATCGGCGCTTCGATTGCGAGCCGCGTTCCTGTGATCGGCCCCTGGGTTGTCAACCTGATGCTCGGCGGCCCGATCATCGCAGGCGCAACTCTTTCACGATTTTTCGCGTTGCATGTGTTTGCGATTCCCGGACTCCTCATCGCTTTTGTGTCCATTCATCTTCTGATGGTGTTGAAACTCGGCATCAACGAGTGGCCTATGCCGGGGCGCGTAGTTCGCAAGGCTA
>CAZILJ010000030.1:0-2591 GCA_964539915.1 uncultured Acidobacteriaceae bacterium
AACTCCAACGCGAGTCCCTTCAGGGCTTCAGCACGCCGGCGGTGTTGTTCGGACAAGTGCAGATTGTGAGTCGCCTCAAGAGTTACAGCAACCTGAGCCGCCAGAGCCTGCGCCGAACGTACGTTGTCTTGCGAGATTCCCGTACGGTCCAGCCGGTCGAGCACTCCGAGCACACCCAACACGCGTCCTCCAGCCCCTAGCAGGGGCACAGCCAGGAGTTGACGCACCTTGAACTTCCGAATCATTTCCAGGTTGGCGCCTGGGACCTTGGCAGGATCGTTGGCCCAGAAAGGTTGTTTATTCAGCAGCGCTCGGCTGGCGACACCGTCAGGAAACAACTCGTCCACTGGGCCGGGTTGGCCATTTTCGGCTCCCCAGCGGACCCGAAACCCTCCCCCTTCGAGCAACCCGACAAAAGCCCGGCCGAAACCCAGGAACTCAGCGGCGCGAACTACGAATTGCCGCAGGAACTCGTCGAGATCTCCAACCGAGCTAAGTTCCGTGAGAATGTTCAGGAGTTGGTGCAGTTCATAAGCCTGAGCGCGCGCAGTTGCGTACAGCTCAGCATTGGCGATTGCGGTGGCCCCAAACCCGGCCACCGCCGAGAGCAGTGACTTCTCCTGCTGGTTGAAAGCGCCTTCGCTTCGCGGATAGATGAGGACTGCGCCTTCCGCACGCGAAGTCCGAATGGGAGCGGCCAACAACATACCTGCGGGGACCAGGTCGCCAAGAGCGTGGGTGACGGGATCGATCGCGACCGTGATTGGCGCATCGGCGGCGATCGCGCGGGCTGCAAGATCGGCCGCGAATTGCAGTCCTCTGCGGTCAAAGCGGGCACGCGCCGACGTTGCCAATTGGGGGGATTCGGCGGCCACGGCATGCAATCCTACGGTTGTTCCCTGGCGCAAAAGAACACAGACCAGCCGCGTGCGCAACAGAATCCGCAAGCGATCAGCCACGGCCTGGGCCACCACAGAAGAGTCGGGGACGGCGTCTACCGCTTGAGCAACTTCAGCCAGGATCTCGGCGCGACGATGCTCCTCGCGCGATTCCTCAGTCAATCGACCCGCTTCCAACAAAGTACCGAGTTGACCAGCAAGGATGGTCGCCTTAGCTGCTAGATCGTCGTTGAAATAATCCGTTTCCGAGGCCTGCAGAAATACCGCAGCGCCGATTACCTCGTTGGAAACCACCAAGGGCGCGGCCATCAGGGATCTAGCATGAAATTCAGCAGCCACGGGATACCGGTGTGGCGCGGGATCGGTTACATACAGCGTTGTACGCTGACGAATCGCTTCCATCGCAACCGCGCTCTCGCGGCCCTTGAGGCGCCGGCCGAGAAAATCAGCAGCCATCAAGCCGTCTGCTTCAGCGCCTACCAATTCCTCGGGAGAAGCACAGCGCCAGAAGTATGTGCCGTCGACATGAAAGAACGCCCGTGTTGCTTGGCAGAAAAGCCGGATCAGAACTGGGGCTGGCATTCCGTCGGCAGCTGCCTCTGAGAATCGCAGAAGCAGTTTCTGGAAAGCATCATCCGAGCGCGGGACGGATTTTTCCAGCACCGTCGTGTCTCCGGCATGCTTAATCAGAAAGGCACCGCCTTTAGCCCCACCAAATCCCAAGTAATTGAATATACAGGAAAAATAGACTGCCATCTCAATTTGAGTCAAGGGAATAACGTTTGGAGTGCCCAACTGTGAAATCTTGGGAAAAATGGCCGAAATGTCTCAGTCTGAGAGTCGGATGGCTTCGTGAGACGAATCCAATGCTTCTCCAGCAATCGCGCGGCTACAGAAAACCTGCTTAAACCGCTGATTTAGAAGTCCTTACATGCGCTCTCGTCTCATGCTTGGGGTTCCACCCAGCATGGCAAGGGCATTGCTGTGACTAAAGGCTGGATATGTCACTTGGAGGAGCAGTGTCTTTCCAAAACATGCGGTTGTGGGCAATCGCAGGACTCTTGACGGTAGCGGTCATAATTTTTCATCCCATACCTGCGATGGCGCAGGGCGAGCTGACTCGGAAGGCGAAGACCAAAGTGTCGCCGGCTTATCCAGACTTGGCGCGGCGGATGAACATTACGGGCACGGTCAAAGTGCTGGTGGTGGTTGCGCCCAATGGATCCTTGAAGGACACGAAAATAGTCGGCGGGAACCCGCTCCTGGTCAACGCCGCCATGGATGCTTTGAAGAAGTGGAAATTTGAACCGGCGGACTCCGAGAGCACCGGAACGGTGGAGTTCAAGTTCCAACCTCAGGATTAACCAGGCCAGAACTAACTTGTCCAAGATTAACTGGGCACGGATCAACCGAGACCGGATTTATGCGAGAGGAGTGACCCTACTCTAGATCGATTTAACTACGTGCGGGGGCGCAGAGCGGGACGCGAGACGAGCGGAGGAACAGCGGATGACAATTGGCAAGAAACTCTACTTAAACTTCGGAGCCGTCCTTGCGATGGTCGTTGTGCTGTTTCTCATCAACCTCATCGCGGTACAACGGGAGCATAGCGCCAAGGCCGCGGCTTCGCAGGCGTTGCAAATGGCTGCGACTACCGACAAGATCCGCTTCCAGATGATGCAGAACCGCTTG
>CAZILJ010000031.1:0-4320 GCA_964539915.1 uncultured Acidobacteriaceae bacterium
ACATCTTTCCCCGGAGGGCACGCGATGTTCACCTGGGCGATGGCCACCGTGGTCGCGCACGAGTACTCGCAGAACTGGGTCAGAGTGCTGACTTATTCGGCGGCGTTCACCGTCACCCTGAGTCGCTTCATGGCACACGACCACTGGGCGTCAGACATGTGGGTCGGAACGGGACTCGGATTGGCCATCGGGACATACACATTCCACGCACATTGTGACCCTGATCTGAGCGCTTCATGCAAGCGACACTACGCGAGAATCTTTAAGTCCAAGTCGAAGTCCAAATTGAACTACGCGCCGTTCGGTCCAGATATCAATGACCCCAAACCGGGCGCCGATTACGCGAGCGGACGGCCGATCTCCCAGTGATGTCCGAAGGGATCAACGACGCGGCCTAAACGCCAGCCGTATTCTTCTCCGACGGGAAAAACCTGCGAGGCTCCGGCAGCCAGTGCGCGAGTAAAGACAGAATCGGGATCGGCCACCGTCAAGATAATGCGAACGGAGCTGCCGTTCAGGCTCTGCGGACTGAAGTTTCCGTGTTCGGGCGACTCGTCCCCCATCCAAAACTCTGCGCCTTCGACAGAAAGCCGCGCGACGACGCTGCTCCCTTCGTCCATGCGAAAAACTTCCACGGCTCCAAATGCGGACTTGTAGAACTCGACGGCCTGAGCGCCGTTGCGAACCGAGAGCCAGGGCGCGATCGTAGTGCGAACCGCAGCAGGGTCGATCGTCATAAGCTGTCGAACCTCATGAAGGAAGTACCGCTATGCATCGAGTCTACTCCTGAAAACTTCGGTCAAACGTCGTTAGGCTTGAGTCGCAGTCGAATCAATATAACGCAGCTACCCGAAATATTGGTCAAGGTAGCTCACTTTGACGTCATGATAAGATTCTGAAACTCTGGACTGTTCGTGGGAGACGGAAGCGATGAAGGTTACCCGCTATACGCGAAGGGATTTTTTCGTGGGCCTGGCAACAAGCCTCCCGGCATTGGGATTCGTGAAGAACTCCTTCGGCCTCGCCGGTCCACAGGGCGATCGAAATGGGATACTGCACGATGGTGAGAGCATCCATCAAGAAGTGGTTTTCAAAGCGCCGCGGAAGCGCGTGTATGAAGCGCTCACCGACGAGAAGCAGTTTAGTCAGACGACTGATTTTGTCATGAAAGGCGCCTCGACCAAAATCAGCAAGGAAGTGGGCGGTTCGTTTTCCATTTTCGGAGGCGTGATAACCGGGCGCCACATCGAGCTCGTTCCCGACGAGCGCATCGTTCAGGCGTGGCGCGAGAAGGATTGGACCCCGGGTCTCTACTCGATCGTGAGATTCCAACTCGACGACCAGGAAGCCAGTACAAAGCTTGTTTTCGATCACACCGGCTTCCCTCGAGGCGCAGCTGTGCACCTTGCTCCCGGATGGTGGTCGCATTACTGGGAACCCCTCCAGAAGTATCTGAGATGAAGCGACGGCGCCAATCAGGCAACGCGATAGACCACTGAAAAACCTATTCGTGGCCCAATCCTGGAAGCTGCTCTCCGATTCCCCGGTCGTGGGTTCCCCGGTCGTGGGTTTGACCCGGCTTACCGGGCGTGTTATAAACGGCTGTTTTGCACAGGGATACCGGGATAAGGGTTTTGCTTGTCCTGTCCGCTTTTTGGGTTTGAACCCAGCGCAAAACCCGACGCGGCCAAGCTCAACACTCCTTCAGGTCTTGCGGTGGAAGCGTGTTCGGTACTCCGGAGACAAATTTGAGGCTCGATTGGGCGTGCATACTCGCACGACCGGGTTGCGAGTTTCGAGGCTGCCTCCGGAAGGCAGTGCCTAAACACGTTTGGTCATCCTTAAAACCGTTTTATTTCGGAGGACTCATTTATGCGCACCTGGCTCGCCACTGCTGCGTTTTTCACACGCCGCATGGGCAAGAAACTTTCCGCTGTAGCTACGCTGCTTACCGTCTGCGCCGCTACTGCTCTAGCTCAACCCGCTGGCGAATCCGTCGGGGGCGAGGCTTCCTTGAAGTTGCCGGACCTTTCGCAGGTCAGTTTCCTCAACGGCGCCATCGATGGCCACAAACTCCTGCTGATCGGAATCCTGTTCTGCTTGTTCGGTCTCAGCTTTGGCATGGCGATCTTTGTGCGGTTGAAGAACCTGCCCGTACATCGTTCCATGCGAGAGATCTCGGAACTGATCTATGAAACCTGCAAGACCTACCTGATAACACAGGGCAAGTTCATCCTTTTATTGTGGGCGTTCATCGCGGTCATTATTGCGGCCTACTTCGGCTGGCTTTCACCGGTGCCGGGAAAGTCGGTAGGGCTGACGCTTCCCATTATTCTTGGCTTCAGCCTGGTTGGAATCGCGGGTAGCTACGGGGTGGCCTGGTTTGGGATTCGCGTAAATACATTCGCTAACTCGCGCACCGCGTTTGCTTCCCTGCCCGGCAAACCGTATCCGGTCTACCGGATCCCGCTTGAGGCTGGCATGAGCATTGGCATGATGCTGATCAGCGTGGAACTGCTGATTATGCTCTTCATTCTCTTGTTCATACCAGGCGACTATGCCGGACCATGCTTCATCGGCTTCGCAATTGGCGAATCACTGGGAGCGGCGGCGCTGCGTATCGCGGGCGGCATCTTCACCAAGATCGCCGATATCGGTTCCGACTTGATGAAGATTGTTTTCAAGATCAAGGAAGACGACGCGCGGAATCCCGGCGTCATCGCCGACTGCACCGGTGACAATGCCGGAGATTCGGTTGGCCCGTCGGCTGACGGTTTCGAAACCTACGGCGTAACGGGCGTCGCGCTGATCACCTTCATCCTGCTCGGCGTGAAAGATTCGAACGTGCAAGTGCAGTTGCTGGTTTGGATTTTTGTGATGCGCGTGATGATGCTGATATCGAGCGCGCTGTCCTACTTCCTGAACGCCGCCTTTGCCAAGGCTAAGTACGGCTCGGCCGCTGAGATGAATTTCGAGTCTCCGTTGACGTCGCTGGTGTGGCTTACCTCGATCGTCTCGATCGGCTTAACCTATCTGATCTCCTACTTCATCATTCCGGTGCTCGGCGCCGATGGAACTCAATGGTGGAAGTTGGCAACGATTATTTCCTGCGGCACGCTGGCGGGCGCCTTGATCCCAGAGTTGGTGAAGGTGTTCACCTCGACCGAGTCGCGGCATGTGAAAGAAGTCGTGATCTCCGCACAGGAAGGCGGTGCGTCTCTCGGCATCCTCTCAGGATTCGTTGCCGGGAACTTCTCCGGGTATTACCTTGGCCTAGCCATGATGATCTTGATGTCGATTGGCTATTACATGAGCACGATGGGTCTGGCGCTGGCAGCGGGAATGCTCGCTCCGGCGGTATTCGCGTTTGGCCTGGTGGCATTCGGATTCCTGGGCATGGGACCGGTCACGATCGCCGTCGATTCCTACGGTCCGGTGACCGATAACGCACAATCGGTGTACGAACTTTCGTTGATTGAAGCCGTGCCGAATGTAGTGGCCGAGGTCAAGAAAGACTTCAACATGAACGTCGATTTCGAGCGCGCCAAGCATTTGCTCGAAGCCAACGACGGCGCGGGAAATACTTTCAAAGCGACGGCGAAACCGGTGCTCATCGGCACAGCTGTGGTGGGCGCGACGACCATGATTTTCTCCATCATCATGGCGTTGACCAACGGATTAACCGACACCGAAAACGTCGCCAAACTCTCGCTGCTCTACGCGCCGTTCTTCCTGGGATTAATCACGGGCGGAGCCATGATTTACTGGTTCACGGGCGCTTCCACCCAGGCCGTGACCACTGGCGCATATCGAGCCGTCGAATTCATCAAGGCCAACATTAAACTCGAGGGCGTGGAAAAAGCTTCGGTTTCCGACAGCAAAAAGGTGGTCGCGATCTGCACAAAGTATGCCCAGAAGGGCATGCTGAACATTTTCATCGCGGTCTTTTTCGGGACGCTGGCTTTCGCCTTTGTGGATCCGTTCTTCTTCGTGGGCTATCTCATCTCGATTGCGATCTTCGGCCTCTACCAGGCAATCTTCATGGCGAACGCGGGTGCAGCGTGGGACAACGCCAAGAAGATTGTGGAAGTCGAGATGAAGCAGAAGGGCACTCCGCTGCATGATGCTACGGTAATCGGCGACACGGTCGGCGATCCGTTTAAGGACACTTCGTCCGTCGCCCTCAACCCGATCATCAAATTCACCACTCTGTTCGGACTTCTCGCGGTGGAGCTGGCGGTTTCACTGACCGACCAACAGGGCCCTATGCTCGGCCATTTTCTATCGGCCGCGTTCCTGCTGGTGGCGCTGATCTTTATC
>CAZILJ010000032.1:0-4375 GCA_964539915.1 uncultured Acidobacteriaceae bacterium
CGACATGCGCTGTCAACGGATTCGCCTTCATTGGGTTCGTATTTCGATGCATGAACCATTTCGCATTTCGAACGGCGAGGTCGCCGACAGAGACGCTATCCTGATCGAGATCAACACCGATGCCGGCACCGGATGGGGCGAGGCCGCGCCCATGCCTGGGACTTTCTATTCGAGCGATACTCCGGAGAGCACCTGGGAGTTTGTACTCCGGCGCCTTGCGCCGGCCTTTCTCGAACATCCCGAATTTGACCTGAGTCGGCTTTCCGCGTGGCTCAACCAATTCGAAGGCCAGTCATTTGCTAAAGCCGGGCTGGAAGGGGCGGTTTGCGACCTCCTCGCGAACACGGCTTCGAAACCCCTGTGGCAGATACTGGGTGGCCGCAGTCGCCCGGTGGAAAGCGGCGCGGCGATTGGACTGTTGCCCACCGTCCGAGACCTCTGCGATCGCGTCCAGAAGTTTCTAAGCGAAGGCTATCGGCGGATCAAAATCAAAATCGCGCTGGGGCACGATGTCGAACTGGTCCGTGCGCTGCGACAACGGTTCGGGGGGATACCTTTGATGGTCGACGCTAACGCGTCGTACACGCTGGATCATATTTCCGTCTTTCGCGAACTAGACCGTTTCCAATTGATGATGATCGAGCAGCCGTTGGCGCGCGAAGCCATTGCCGAGCACGCCGAGCTGCAGCGGCTGCTGCGCACGCCGTTGTGTTTGGATGAATCCGCGGATAGCGCGGCGGCGATCGAGGAAATCATTCGTCTCGGCAGCGCGCGCATCCTGAATATAAAGGTGCAGCGGATGGGCGGTCTTTTCGCTTCGCGTCGCGCCCACGACCTCGCGCAATCCGCCGGGATTCCCTGCTGGATCGGAACCATGCCCGAACTCGGTATAGCGTCCGCGCAGGGATTGCACTTGGCAACCCTTTCAAATTTCACGTTTCCCACCGATATTGAGGCATCGGCGCGCTGGTACGTGGATGATATTATCTCACCGCAGATTGCATTAGCCGCGCAGGGTTCGATCCGCCTGCCAGATGGGCCGGGAATGGGATACGTCGTGGACGAAGAAAAGATCGCCCAATATCGTTTACGCTGGGAAGAGTTGCGGGCATGAATCCTGCGACTTTTGGGGCACGGATTGACCGTGGTTTGATTCCCGCGGTACCCGTCCCATTCCGTGCCGATGGGCAGATCGACGTGCCTGCTCAGGAGCGCTATGTGGCCTACATGGCTGCTCAACCCATCGCCGGAGTCGCCGTCTGGGCGCACACCGGACGCGGGCTGCGCCTCAGCCGCGAGCAGCGAGCCGCCATCCTGCGAAGCTGGCGAATGGGCCTGGGCGCGGATAAGGTCATTATCGCTGGTGTGGGATGTGTTGCTTCCGAGGTCCACGAGGCTTCCGCGTATCTCGATTCCTCGGTGGTTATGGCCGAAGCCGCGCTCGAGGGTGGTGCCGACGCTTTCCTGGTTTATCCCCCCACGTTTTTCGGAAAATCCGAGAACATGATCGTCCTGCACCACGAAAGGCTCGCTGCCTTTCGGGTGCCGCAGATTGCTTTTTATCTGTACGAAGCCGCCGGTGGTATTTCCTACTCCGTTGACCTTCTCCGGCGCATCATGTCTTTGCCGGAAGTCACAGCCATCAAGCTCGCCACTTTGGATAGCGTGATGACTTATCAAACCGTTGCTAGTCTGCTCCGTAAAGAGTTTCCGGGCAAAATCCTGATCACTGGCGAGGACCGCTTCCTCGGCTACAGCTTGATGTGCGGAGCGACCGCCGCACTCATCGGCATGGGTGCCGCATGCGTTCGATTGCAGCACAATCTCTTGCGTAGTCATTTCGAGGGGCGGAGCGAAGAGTTCCTGGAGCTTTCAAGAAAGGTGGATCTGCTTTCTCAGGCGTTATTCATTCCGCCGATGGAAGGTTACATCCGCAGAATGTTGTGGACCCTCGTACATTTGGGCGTGCTCGCGCCCGAATCGGCTCATGACCCCTGGGGATCCGATCTTCCGGAAGCAGAATTTGAAAATATCGGCGCGACCTTGCACGCGCTGGGAGAAATTCAAAATTAGAGTCCACAGCGGCAGTTGCACAGCCGAGGGACAACACCTTAGATCATGTTCGAATTCCTCCCACCCACGGTCCGACTCCAAGGTCCTCCAAAACTGCACAGGAAAGATGCGGCGCGGCTCAAATCCGAGTTCGAACGGGTCCACCAAGCCTTGCCGCGTCCGCTCGAGCTCTATGTTCTCGAAACATTTGGTATCGACCTCTCCACCTTCTATGGCGGCGCAAGAATCAAGAATCCGTTCGGGAAGGCCTCCGGACAACTTTCCATGACCTGCCCCCAGGTGGAAAAAGACTCCAAGTCCGGATTAGGCTTCGTGGTCCTAAAGACCGTTATCGCCGAGGATGATTCGGGCATGCAGTCGATGCGCGAATGGGCCATCCCAGAAACTCGCATGCAACTTGAGCACATCCGTGGCCGGAGCGGCGAAGAAGGTTGGACGATTACCTGGACCGGACGCGGCTGGTCGGGCACGTTCGAATCGTATCGCCGGCTTTTTGACGAGAGTCTGGCCCTCGCCGGGCCGTCCGATATGTTGGTGGTGCCTTCTGTGAAATACCACCTGCCCACTCCCCAGGAGGATTGCTGGAAAGAAAAGGAATACAACTTCACTACCCGAAGTCTTCTAGAAATTTGGAGCAAACATCATGGCGCCGCCCTCATGCCTATTGAGAAGGACTTCAGTCCTACACTCGCGGGTTCTTCGCGAGCGGCTCTCGAAGTCAAAATCCTCGAATGGCTTCGCACCGTTCCGAGCCTCATCCGCTGCGCCGCGCCGGGCAGAACCTGCGTTGGCTTGAAGGTTTTCAATGCTTTGTTTGGCGACCCGTTCCAGCTCCAAATGTTGGAGACCCTGCACTCCTTGGTGCCCGGCAAAGACCAGAGTGACTTCTTGATTTACGGCAACCGCTTGTTCGACCCTTCGCGATCTTTCGAAGGAAAAACCGGCGTCGCTTATGGCGGACCGGACTTGAGCGACCGCAACCTTGCCGTTTTCGAGAATTTCCTTTCCCACCGCCTGCTAGCACAAAGCCAGTTCCAGATGCCGGCCGTGCCCCAGTTGCTTCCGTTCTCCGCGACGGGCGATATTCACTCCGGCAGGATTGCCGCCGAATATTTGCTACGCGGAGCATCTAGTTTTCAGTTGCATACTCTGTTCCAGCTTTCGGACGCTGAATTCATGATGAAGATCGGGAGCAAGGCCGAGAAGGCGCTGCATTTATTGCTTTTTCACCCACACGATGGGTTCCTCGCATGGATTCTGGATCTTCGCGAGCGTTTCAGTTTGAAGGCGGGCGCCAACGTGCACGAAATCGCCAAGTGGTTTCAAGACCATTGGAGCGCCGTGGCGGAATCCTTCGGCGTCCAATGAATACAGATGCTTAGTGCAGGAGCGTGCTCGCTAATGTACTTGCGCACGATGACGAAGCTGGACATTCCCAGCGGAATGCGGCTGAAGGAAATCGCCGGCTGGAATCAGACCGCACAGGACTGGGAACGCTTTCTTGCCGCCAGCCCCGGTGGTTGTTTTGTTGCCGACCTCGACGGGGGAGTTTGTGGCACGGCCACCACCATTTCCTATGAACAGCGCTTCGCCTGGGTCGGCATGGTGTTGGTTGATCCCGAATTCCGCGGGCGGGGCGTAGGCGGGAAGCTTCTTCGACGAGCAATCGAGCATCTCGATGGCCGCAAGATTTCCACGATAAAACTAGACGCCACACCACTCGGGAAACCACTCTACGAAAAGTTGGGCTTCGTGTCCGAGTACGAAATAGAGCGCTGGATCGTAAGAGCTTCCTCGCTGCCGAGTACCAAGACTCGCGGTTCCCGTCCTCCCGGATTACTCTCTCCGGATTCCCTGGGCTCGATCTTCGGATTAGATCGCGACATTTTTGGCGCTGACCGCGGTTCGCTGCTCGAGTCTCTGCATCGGGAAGCGCCTGATTTCACTTTCGCGATCCGCAACGCGAATATCGTCGAAGGGTACGCCTTCGGGCGGCGCGGTTGCTTCGCGGACCATCTCGGTCCTTGGATGGCAACAGACGCTCAAGTGGCTCGCCAGTTGCTCGAAGCATTCCTCGCATGTTGCGGACAGGACACCATCGTTGTGGATTGTTTGAAATCAAACACGATGGCGCGCAGTCTGCTCGAATCTTTTGGATTCACCTATTCGCGCCCGCTCACTCGCATGTACCGTGGCGCCAATCTTCATCCGGGGCGTGCCGAACGACTGTGTGCGATTCTGGGTCCGGAATTCGGGTGAGACATTGGAGCAGAAGTGGCGTTCGGTAGTGGATCAGTTTGAG
>CAZILJ010000033.1:0-4666 GCA_964539915.1 uncultured Acidobacteriaceae bacterium
GTCGGTAGCTGCAGTGTAGCTTGATATCGGAAACTCGGGCATGAACGCACGTCCGGCCAGCGTGCCGGAAATGTCGCGAATGACCCACAGCACAAGCGGAGTGTGCAACGCAGCGTTCGGCGGTCGGCTTAGGCCGGCGTGGCATGACCAGCCTCAAAGCACCGCATACCCTGTACGCGGACCGGTTTGCCGCCGGCGACAGAAGGGCCGCATCGGCGGCTGCATTTTCGCGCCCGTTCAGGCATAGCGGCCGAGCCCTCGACGAAGACGCATCTAATATTGCTTGGCGGCAGCCCGAACACTAGAGTGAGCTGCGAACGCGGCCAAAGGAGAAGTGCGCCATGAGCGGCAAGAAAATATTGATGTTGACCGGTGAGTTCAGCGAGGAATATGAGATTTTCGTGTTCGAGCAGGCGATGCACGCCGTCGGTCACCGTGTCGACGTCGTTTGCCCCGACAAGAAGGCGGGCGACATGATCAAGACGTCGCTGCACGATTTCGAGGGCGATCAGACTTACACGGAAAAGCCCGGCCATCTCTATACGTTGAATAAGAGCTTCGCCACGGTGAAGCCGGAAGAATACGATGCGGTCTACATCGCCGGCGGCCGCGGGCCGGAATATATTCGCATCGACAAGCGCGTTCAGGACATTATCCGCCACTTCCACGAGACCGGGAAGCCGATCTTCACTATTTGCCATGGCGTGCAAGTGCTGATTGCGGTCGACGGCGTCGTGAAAGGCAAGCGCGTCGCAGCGCTCCAATATTGCGAGCCCGAAGTGCGCCTCGCTGGGGGAATCTACGTCGATGTCGAGCCGAGCGGCGCCTGCGCAGACGGCAATCTGGTCTCCGCCAAAGGCTGGCCGGGCCTGGCCGCATTCATGCGCGAATGCCTGAAGGTGCTGGGCACGACAATCCAGCATGGCGAGACCGTCAAAGGGCCGATTCGCAAGGTCGCGTGAGACTAGCGAATCCAAGATCCGTGGTGGCCTGGATCGCTCGCTCACAATAACGCGGCTCGCCTCTCTCGCTGCGCCCGCCGAAATCCATTCCGGCGTTTCCGGGACGCTCATCACTACGGCCTATGCAACCGCGGCGGCTTGGGATCATGCGCGGCGTCTCTCCGCTGAAATCGATTTGTATGTTTGCTGCACCGCCTGAGTCCGCAATTGGGGCACTTAGCGGACGTCAAAATCCGGCAGACAGATGTCCGCTCTGCATAGAACAGCCGACATCACGCGTTCGGGCGGATCAGTTGGTCCCCGGCCCTGAGATTGCGAACGAGTTCCGTGACGTGCGCTCCCCATCGATCGAGTGCGTCCTTGCGTTCGGTGAGAAAGTCATGCCGCTGATAGACCGCTGCGACGCCGGAAATTGTTCCCGACTGGTGGTTGAGTATCTTGTCCGCGACATGGGGTGGAATACCCGTGCGGGCCATGCCGGAAACAATAGTGCGCCTGAGATCATGCAGGCGCCAACCACGGATACCGGAGAGTTCGTCGAGCAGGCGCTTCGATTGGCTGTACGCCTGACAGCGATGCCCGGTGGAGGTTGGGAAAATGTACTTCCCACTAAGATGTTTGGAGATGACCGCCCAGGCCGGCACGGAGAGATGCACGATGTGGGCTTTGCCGTTCTTGGTACGATGGGCGGCAATGCACCACGTTCTGGCTTCGGCATCGATCTCGCCTGGGCTGGCTTGAACAACCTCCTCTCGGCGCTGACCAGTGAGCGCCAGGAATTCGACGATTCCGCCGTAGGGCCACGGCATCCTGCGCGCCGCGATAATGACTGCGGCGAGTTCGTTATCGTTCAGGACACGGTCTCGACTGACCTCCCGATAATCTGTCGAGAGACCTTCTGCGGGCGAAACCTCGATCACCGCCCGGCCAACACACCAGCGGAAGAACGTCTTCAGCAGCTTGAGCAGCCGATGGCCGGCATGGCTATTCCGCTCCGAAATCTTGCTGACCAGATCAATGACGTCCCGCTTCTTGACGTCATGGATGCTCTTGGCACCCCAGTACGGGATGAGGTCCCGCCGCAGGCGGTTCGACAATGTTCGCGCTGTACGAACCTTTGAGAGGCGTTCCCGAATAAACGTCTCGACCAGATCCTCGACCTGATCGACTACCAGCCGACGCCTGGCCTGATGCTTCTCTTCAGCTGGGTCCCGCCCACCCAGCCTGGCGGCGAAGATCTTCTGCGCCTGGGCACGCGCCATCGGCAAGGTGATGCGTCCGTAGGGACCGATGGTATATTTGCGCAATCGTGAGCCGGCGCCGCCAAGCCGATACATTACGATGAAGACCTTGCGGCCCCTCGGCGTCATCTTGACGCCAAAGCCCGGCAGTCCTTGATCCCAGTACACTGTATCCCTTTCGGCGACGGCAAATCCGTCAATCGCCGACTTGGTCATATGGACGCGAGGAATGGTGTTGTTCCCCTATTTCCCGTGCTACCTTGAGTTCACATAGGTAACACTGAAGGGGAAACAAGGGCGATCACCGGCCATCCTCATCCACTATCCCTGCGGAAGATATGGCGATAAATCAATGCTTGGCCATCATCGTCAATCTGCGGGAACGCCATTACCGAGTCCGCCCGGGAGCGCAGGTGACGAGCCCGCGCCCGCGGGAACCGCACCCGCTCCGTCGGCCGGTGTCGCCGGCCGACGTCCTTCGCGCGCGGGATTCGGTGCAATCGGTAACGTAAACAGTGACAGTAGTCAATGAAAATGTGACGACCGAGGCAATTATCCCGTACTTAACAGAACTAGGAGGTTCCCTTCATGGCGAAACTGGCGTGACGGGTGGCGACGGGTGGGTCGCCCCGGTCAATACAGTCATGTTGGAGGCTGGGGTAGTTCCAGAGTTTTTGAGAATGACCCACAGTCGCAACCCGACAATGGTCCCATGGTTGTCAAAGTTGAATCGGTATCCAGGGGAGAGCACAAAGACGTGAGCACGCTGAATAGCGCGGCTATCTTTAATTTGCCTAGCAGCAATGTGCGCCAAGAGCAGAGTCGCGACAAACAAAAGGCCGGTAAACCCGCCTACTGGATCATCGCGGACCTTTTGAAGATATTTTTTTCAACCATGGCTCAACTCCTCTCGTAGGAGCGCTTTTGCGCTGCACTCGCGATCGCACTCCACTTGAATTCGTATGGCTGGCGTTTGTTGCTCGGTTTCGCTTTGTTGGCCGTTGGTTGCTGACTCCTGTATTTCCTTGGTTGGCTTTGCTCGCGCTTCCAGTCATAGGGGAATAAAAACAATGAAACATTGGTTATTAGCGAAGCTAAGAGAAACGCGGCCAGAAGGGGCTTATTCTCATTAGCTGCCGCCAAACGAACGTCACGCGGCGTTCCTGATTTGCAGCCGGACCGTGAGCCCGGCCCGGCCGGCCACATTGACCAGCGCGTCAAGGCTGAATTTGTCGATCCGGCCGCGCATCAGGTCGTTCAAACGCGGCTGCGTCAGACCCAAGCGCCGGGCGGCCTCGGTCTGACTGACTTTCCAGCCTTCGATCCTGGTTCGCAGCGCAATCATCAGTTTCGAGCGGGCCCGCATGTTGGCCGCCTCCGCTGCGGTATCTTCGAGCGCGTCCCACACGGTGTCGAATGTCTGTCGTGCCATCTTTCAATGTTTCTGCGGCTCGCGAACCGGTCGTGCCGTCCCTCAGGGTTCGACATATTCGGCGAGGCTTGTCGGCATCGGTACAGCGATGCCGTCAGCCTTCAGACCGTCGATATGAAAGCGGATCGCTTCACGGATTTCCGATTCCACTTCGGACACCGTCGCGCCGGTTGCGACACAGCCGGGCAAGTCGGGTACGTAGGCCGAATAATTGCCGTCGGCCTTTTCGATCACCACTGCATAGCGCATCACTTTGGACCTTTCAGTTGGGCCTGCTTGAGCACGCTGTTCAATGTGCCGGGCGCCATGTCGTCCGATGGTTTACCAGGGATCGTAACACGCCCGGCTTGGTCGGGTGCTTGTATTGCCGGTGCGAGCCGCGCGTCGCAACCAGGAACCAGCCGTCTTGCTCGATCAGGCGGACTACATCACGGACCTTCATGCCGAGAAAATCCGTCATCTACCTTTATGTAAAAAACAACCGCGCTCGACCGGCTTCAAGACCGCCGTTGGTCATATTCGCTCCCAATTTCCCCCGTCCCAGGCGTCACACTGGCGAAGACGATACGCCAGTGTCCAGTCGCGTCAGGTGAGCCTCACCGCTGCAGCAGCGCGATCAGGCTTGAGGTGTCCCAGCGCTTGCCGCCCATCTTCTGCACCTGCGCGTAGAACTGGTCGACGAGGGCGCTGAGCGGCAGGCTGGCGCCGTTCCGGCGCGCTTCGCTGAGACAGATGTCGAGGTCCTTGCGCATCCAGTCGACGGCGAAGCCGAAGTCGAACTTGCCGGCGGTCATGGTCTTGTAGCGGTTCTCCATCTGCCAGGACTGCGCCGCGCCCTTGGAAATCGTGGCAATGAGCTTTTCGATATCGAGACCGGCCTTCATGGCGAAATGCAGGCCTTCGGCGAGGCCCTGGACGAGGCCGGCAATGCAGATCTGGTTGACCATCTTGGCGAGCTGGCCGGAACCCGAAGCGCCGAGCAGGTTGCAAGCACGGGCGTAAGCAGCGATCACTTTTTCTGCGTTCGCGAA
>CAZILJ010000034.1:0-2548 GCA_964539915.1 uncultured Acidobacteriaceae bacterium
GTGATCCACTATGGTCTCGTCGTTAATTTGAATGATCTGCCAGCCCAAACCCAGCCCGGCAGTCACCCTGCAACCGGCAGGATTCCATTCTGCTTGCGCCGCCCGCCTTGGTTTGCTCCTCAGGGGCGCCTAGGTTACGCGTGAAGGTCAGACGTTCTGTTGCGATTTCCCGGTTCACGTTTTCGTTGTGCATAACGCTAACGAGGAACTTGGCGTAACCGCCAATCGTCGTGCGCAGCAGCCCAGGAAGGAATACGCCACGCCCGAAGCAGGTTATGATGCACGGTGGGTTTATCCATTTCCTTGAGGAGCGTTTTTGCATGATATCGTACCCCATTCGATCGTTAGTATTTCTCGCCTCAGTCCTTGCACTGGCCGCTTCCGTCGCGCTCGCCGAAGAAGCAATCGTGGTCACCGTGGATGCGACTAGAACGCGGCAGAAGCTGCTGCACACGCATTTGGTGATGCCCGTCAAGTCTGGGCCTCTAACTCTCTATTACCCGAAATGGATTCCCGGTGAGCACGGGCCCGATGGACCCATCGCAAATCTCACGGGCCTCAAATTCGAGGCGGACGGGCAGACCATTCCGTGGCAGCGTGATTTGCTGGATGTTTTCACCTTCCACCTGGAAATCCCGCACGGCGTCAGCCATCTTAATGTCAACTTTGACTATATCGAGCCCGACGGCGTCTCAGCCACTGACAAATTACTGGTCCTCGAATGGAATGAAGTCGTACTTTATCCGGCAGACATCCCCGCCGAAAAGCTTACGTATGAAGGCAAGCTCCTAATGCCGGATGGGTGGAAATTCGGCACATCTCTTTCCGTTGAAAATGAAGCCGGGAACCGAGTTTCATTTAAGCCGATTTCTCTGGATTTGCTCGTGGACTCGCCCGTAATTTGCGGAGAGTTTTATCGGACGATCGACCTCACCCCGCCGGGCGAACCTATCCATCATGAAATCGACCTTGCTGCCGACAGTGCAGAAGCTCTGAACATGAATCCCGAAAACCAGAAGGAGATGATCAATCTGGTGGCCGAATCGGGCAAACTCTTTGGCGCTCGCCACTATCGCGACTATCATTTCCTGCTCGCGCTCAGCGATCATGTGGCGCATTTCGGCCTCGAACACCACGAGTCGAACAACAGCCGACTGCCGGAGCGAACTCTACTTTTGCCGAGTTCCGGCATGTCGCTCGGCGGACTGCTGGCACACGAATTTGTCCACTCCTGGAATGGCAAGTTTCGCCGACCCGCAGATCTGACTGTCCCTTACTACGAACAGCCCATGAAGACGGACCTCTTATGGGGCTATGAGGGGCTTACAGACTACCTTGGGCCCATGTTAGCGGCACGCAGCGGCTTGTGGACGCCAGACCAGTACCACGAGTATCTGGCCGGCATCGCGGCCATGCTGGGCCCCGGCCGCCCCGGCCGAACCTGGCGCCCATTGCTTGACACCGCGGTGGGAGAACCCGGGCTTGGCTTCGCAAGAGGCGGCGGCTGGATGACCTGGCGCCGCGGTACCGATTACTATGACGAGGGCGATTTGCTGTGGCTTGAAGTAGCCACAATCATTCATCGCGAGTCTGGCGGCCGGAGATCGATTGATGATTTCTGCCAGGAATTCCACGGCGGGCCCAATCATGGCCCGGAGGTAAAGACTTATACCTTCGACGAATTGGTGAAGACGCTGAACGCATTGGCGCCTTCTGATTGGGCCGGATTCTTTCGCGCCAGGTTGACCTCCACTTCCGCGGCAGCACCCCTGGGAGGCATCGAAAACGGCGGCTGGAAAGTCTTGTTCAACGACAAGCCTCTGAAGCTGGAGGGACGCCGCGGCAATCCTGGCGATGTCTATTCCATCGGCCTCCAGGTCGGCCTGGACGGGGTTGTGACCGACGCTATCGTCGGGGGTCCTGCGTTTGAGGCCGGCATCTCTTCGCAGATGAAAATAATCGGTGTCAATGGCCGCGTCTACACCCAGGAGTTGCTCTCGGACGCGATCAAGTCTGCGAAGGACCCCTCACAACCGATCACACTCCTCGTCGTCGTGGACGATTATTTTCGAACATGTACTATTAGTTACCATGACGGCGAACGTTTCCCGCACCTGGTACGTGATGGTGAGCGACCGGACTATCTCGACGAGTTAATCAAGCCCCAGGCCGCCAACCGTTAGCGGTCGCCAGCCTGGTCTCTGACAACATTCCAGATGTGCGCCGTAGCCTGCGCAGCTCGCTGCAGTGGATGAGCGACGATTGTGGGTGGTTGGTAGGCCACCCGTTATCCAGAAACGCTGATTAATCCGAAACATCACTGCTGTCCGGTTAAAAATCGGGCGGTGGTTGTAATCTGTTGTCGTTGAATGGTTTACAACGATTTGAGCTGGGAACGATTTGAATTCAATTTAGCGAAAAATGACCGTTCGGGAGGCATTTTCGCAGAGGCACGACAATGAGGCATGAATCTTGGCCAGACCGTGTTCTCTCAGCTGATTGAGCATCTGCCTCACAAAGAATTTCAAAAGTGTGTCGCTCGTTATAG
>CAZILJ010000035.1:0-5904 GCA_964539915.1 uncultured Acidobacteriaceae bacterium
TCGCGCGCGTCGAGGTCGACCGCGAGGGTGGGGCCAAAGTGGTGGTCATCGACGCCGACGCTTCCACCTACATCATGAATGCCGAGGTGGCGCGCTGGCACGAGACGGAGTGGGAGAAAGATCTGATGTCGGCGCCGCCCGCGCTGGCCAATGTCTTGCGGCCACACGGGGAGTTCGCCATTATCGGGCCGGGCGGCGGTGTTGATGTCCTGCGCGCCATTGCGAACGGCAGCCCCAGCGTAACCGGGATCGAAATCAATCCCATCATCGCTACCACCATCATGCGCCAGCGGTACGCCGATTATTCCCAGCATCTCTACGATCGTCCGGACGTGCATATTCAGGTCACGGACGGCCGGTCCTTCCTGCGTTCCACGCCACAACAGTTTGACGTGGTGCAGATGACGCTAGTCGATACGTGGGCATCGACCGCGGCTGGGGCATTCGCCCTGAGCGAAAATAATCTGTATACCGTCGAGGCGTTTCGCGAGTATTTCAATCACCTCAAGCCCGACGGAATGATCGCCATTACACGCTGGGAATTTCGCCATCCGCGCGAAGCATTACGTGTGGTTGCGGTCGCCATGGAAGCCCTGCATGGTCTTGGCGTAGCGCATCCGGAGCGCAATTTTATCGTGGCTTCGCAAGGCTCACTCGAGGAAGACGGCATCCCGGTTGTGGTGCTCGCGAAAAAGACCCCGTTTACGGACGCCGAAGAGGATGCGGTGAATGCGCATCTCGACAAATACGCGCAACTCGAGCCGCTGTATCTGCCGTCGGATCCCGGGAACAATGCGTTCTCCGACATGATCGCCAGCAACGACCCTTACGGATTCGCCCGCGCTTACGCCTATAACACTGCGCCTGTCACCGACAATGCGCCGTTCTTCTTCTTCACGCTCAAGCCGGGGCAGATCCTCGGCGAAAAAGGTCTAAGTCGGAACATCGACTGGAAGGTGAACCTCGGAGTGCTGGTGCTTCTTCTGGTGCTGTTGATTTCTTTCGTCGCGGTTTTGGCGTTTCTGATTCTGCCGCTCGCGCTGGGCAGTGGAAAAGGGCGGCAATCGGCGCTTCCCCTGCTTTATTTCGTAGCGGTCGGTCTGGGTTACATTCTGGTTGAGATCGCCTTCATCCAGCGCTTCGTGCTGTTTCTCGGCCATCCCACCTATGCCCTTACGGTCGTGATTTTCCTGCTGATGCTCTCCAGCGGCGCCGGCAGTCTCTCATCGCGGTTGTGGCTGCCCCAAACGAACTCGGGTTGGGTGCCGCTGCTGCTAGTGATCGTGACGCTGCTCGCCGATGTCTTTTTCCTGCCCAGCCGTCTGACGGCGCTGGTCGGGATGGGCTTTGGCTACCGTTTGCTGGTGAGCGGCATTCTTCTCGCGCCGTTGGGATTTGTCATGGGGATGCCGTTTCCCACCGGTCTGCGCGCTCTCGCGGCTCTTCCCGCCCCGGGATTTCCAGCCGGGCAGACGGGCAGCGACAACGCTATAGAATGGGCATGGGCGATGAATGCTGCGGCCAGCGTGCTCGGGTCGGTCCTGGCCATGGTGATCGCAATCCAATTCGGATTGACCGTTACTTTGGCATGCGGAGCAGCGGCGTACGTGCTGGCCCTACTGCTGATGCCGACACTCCGAACGAAACTCGTCTAGAACCCGATCGAGTTTTGTTATCATGCAGCGAGGAGTTGGTTGCGATCCTGAGTTGTTCAAGCGACCAGCGCACTCCATCCAAAATGGCATCATGAGGAATTTATTTGCCTAGCCAGAAGCAGCTCAGGTGGTCGCAGCTTCGGGTTGGGATCACGGTGATCGTTGCCACTCTGACGCTGGCCGTTCTGCTGTTCTTGATGTCAGGGACATCGGGCCTGTTCACTCGTCGCATCACGCTGAGATCTTATTTCGACAACGCTCAGGGGTTACGCCAGGGCGCTCCGGTGCGCCTGAACGGCGTTGATATCGGCAACGTGACCAATATCTTCATCGTTCCTTACAAGGACAAAGCGCAAACTCCGGTCGAAGTGCAGATGAAGGTCAGCACCAAATACAGTTACGCCATCCATAGCGATTCTGTTACCTCTCTGGAAACCGCGGGAGTGCTCGGCGAGACCTTTCTCGACATTGACAGCCTGCAGGCCATGGGTCCTGCGGCAAAGGATGGAGATACGCTGCCCACACGGGTGCATCCGGACTTCAATGAGGTCGTGCGCGCCAGTCAAGGTACTCTTCAGAACATGGATGCCCTTCTCAAACGCGCCGACCGCATTTTGGCCTTCGCTGAAAGCGGCAAAGGATCCCTGGGTAAACTCATTTACGATCCAACCCTCTACAACCGGTTCTCGTCGACCGTCGCGGAATTTCAGGGGATCGTGCAACAGGTAGCAAGCGGCGAGGGCAGTTTGGGACGGCTGATCAGCCGAAATGACGCCTACGAGAAATTTATCGACACACTCGACAAGATGAATGGCGTAATCGACGACCTGCAGCAGGGTAAAGGCACCGCCGGAAAGTTCCTGAAAGATCCGTCGTTCTACAACAACGCCAACGACAGCGTCGCCAACCTGAAGAAGATCACTGAAGATATCAATGCCGGCAAGGGCACGCTGGGCAAGTTGACAAAGGACGAAGAGCTGGCAAAGAAGCTCGATAACACGATCAGCAAACTTTCGGAATTGACCACGGAACTCGAAGCCGGGCAGGGCACTGTCGGTAAGCTCTTTAAGGACGACACTCTCTACACCAACGCCAACCAGATGCTGGTCGAGACGCGCAACCTGGTAAAAGCGATCCGGGAAAATCCAAAAAAGTATCTCAGCATCAAATTGCACATCTTCTGAGAACGCCGGCGCGCCCGTTCTTTGATTCGTGGATTCGACGGCCGGAATGCCTGCCTGAAGGTTCTGATTAGTGCTCTCCCAATCCGAACACCGAGCCCAACATCAGAATCAGGAGGACGCCCAACGAGATAAAGCCATATTTCCAGTCCTTTTCCCAAAAGAACAGGAAGCAGGCAACCACTACCCGGACAACCGGTGTCGCCAACATCAGAAGGACGCCAAGGCGCTCAATGTCGACAGGAGCGCGTCCGCTAACGAACCATCCGTCAATAATCCCGGCCATCATAATGAAGAAGCAGCTAAACGCACCGATACGCAAAACCATGCCCACGGCGCGGTCAAAGGCGGGTTCCCGTCTCTCGCTCATAACCATCCCCGCAGTAAGTGGATCAGCAGGTGCCCGGCCAGATAAAACATCACGCCGCAAAGCAGATACACCACGACTTTGGTGTGAACACGCGGGGCCACGCGCGCCCCGAGAAGCGATCCCACGAATACCCCGACGGCGAGCGGCGCAGCATACTCGACCAGGATATCGCCACGCCGGTAATAGACGATGGCGCTAGCCGCTGCGGTCACGCCAATCATAAAGTTTGAGGTGGCCGTCGCTACCATAAGCGGCACGTTCATGAAGATGTACATGACCGGGACCTTGATGGGACCGCCACCAATGCCAAGCAACCCGGAAAGAGCGCCCGCCACGAATGATGCCGCCAGACCGAGCGGATAGCGCCTGGGTTCATAGGGCGGGATGACCGTCTCGTTCTCCGCTGGAAGCGATTCTTCCCCCTCTAGCACCACTCTCGCTTTGTTTGTCTTGGTCAGGATCGTGATCGCGCAGTACAGCAGGAAGCCCGCAAACAGGCCTTCGAGAGCATTGCGATTGAAATAGCCGACCAGATAAGCCGTGATCGCCGCCCCCAGCGCCGTCGCCAGTTCAAGAGTCATCCCCAGGCGAATGTCGGTGGTGTGCCGCTGCAAGTGTACCGAAGAACTTGCTGCCGAGGTGGTGATCACCGCGACCAGGCTGGTTCCGATTGCTTGGCGAATGGGAATGCCAAAGTAGAGAGCCAGAATTGGCGACAGTAAGACGCCGCCTCCAATCCCGGTCAGGGCGCCCAGCAAGCCGGCGAAAAAGCCTAGGATTATCAGAAGAGCGGTCACCAAGGCAGGAGCCCCATGCCGACTTGTTTGATGGGAATACTAACCCTGCTTGCCTTGTTTGCTGGAGAGAACTGGTTGGCGGGGACTTGCAGCCGCTCCAAGCTACGACACCGCCCGTGGCAGCGCAGCGGCATCGGCGTGCTCGTGCGCGTGGTAGCTGGACCGCACCAGAGGTCCGGACTCGACGTGGCGGAAGCCGAAACGCAAGGCTTGCTCCCGCAAATACGTGAACTCTGCAGGTTCATAGAAGCGGGCAATCGGCAGGTGATCCTTCGACGGGCGTAGATATTGTCCGACCGTTAAAATGTCGACGCCGCGCACGCCGAGATCCTGGAAGACTTCGACGAGTTCTTCCGACGACTCTCCGAGGCCAACCATCACGCCGCTCTTGGTGACCATGCCGGGCGAGAATTTCTTGGCATTCTCCAGCAACGTCAAAGTGCGTTCGTATCTTGCGCCGGAACGAACGGCGCGATACAACCGCGGCACCGTTTCGGTGTTGTGGTTAAGCACGTCCGGCTTGGCATCCAGGACGATACGCAACGATTCATCCAGTCCCTGAAAATCGGGAATGAGGACTTCGATACGGCAATCGGGACTCAGCCCCCGAATCTCACGGATGGTCTCGGCAAAAATTCTGGCGCTGCCGATGTTGTCGTCGTCTCGGTTCACGCTGGTCACGACCGCGTGTTTCAGTCCAAGGGTAGCCACGGCCTCAGCCACTCGGCGTGGTTCGTCCCAGTCGATCGGCTGCGGCCGTCCTTTGGGGACAGCGCAGAAACCGCAGCGCCGCGTGCAGATATCGCCCAGCAGCATGAAGGTTGCGGTCTTGTGGTTCCAGCACTCACCGATATTAGGACACTGCGCAGACTCGCACACCGTGTGCAGCCCTAAACCGCGGGCGAGCTTCTTCAGACTATGGAAGTTGTCCCCTACGGGAGCTTTCGCCCGCAGCCATTGCGGCTTGGGCACCCGCAGCGGCGCGCCAAGCTCGATCTGAATGAGTTGGGAAGGACCGGACATCTTTTCGATTCTATCAGTTCAAGCTTGCTGGGTTCGGCATCGTGCACGCATCCAGGGAAGGCTCAGCTATCCTTGCGGTATAGCAGGTTGCGCATTGCTTCCCGCCGGGCCGCGTTCGCTTCACTCGCCGCCTTGCGCTCGTCGGCGTCCATGCGGCGCTTGCTGATGGGCTCAGTTGACTCAGCCGTGCTGCACTGCGGACAGCGGGTCGCCAATCCCGGTTTATCCGGTTTCAGCTCGAACTCCTCTTGGCAGACCGCGCAGATTTTGATTGGGAAAGCCATTTCTTTTCTATGATACGACGCCCTAACGACCGAAGAAAAGGGTCCGTCACCCGACCTCGACCAGGCCGTAAGTGTGCTGCCAGCGCGCCCGCATGTGGACCAGGGCGCGGCTGATTTCTTCCGCGGAGATTTCGGTGTTCGGCCCCGCGATCACGGCGGCAGCTTCTCGCTTCGCGGCCTCAAGCAATTTGGCGTCGCGGATCAGATTGGCCACACGGAAGCTAGGCAGCCCGGCCTGGCGGGTGCCAAAGAACTCGCCGGGACCGCGCAGTTCGAGGTCGAGTTCCGCGATCTGAAATCCGTCATTCGTCTTCACCATGGCATCGAGGCGGCGCTGGCCCTCTTCGCTGACTTTTCCTCCGGTCATCAGGATGCAGTACGACTTGGCGCCGCCGCGCCCGATGCGCCCGCGCAACTGGTGAAGCTGCGCCAGGCCGAAGCGCTCGGCGTGCTCGATCACCATCACGGTCGCGTTGGGCACATCCACACCGACTTCGATCACGGTGGTCGCGACCAGAATCTGCAGCTCGCCTTTCTGAAACATGCGCATGACCTGATCTTTCAATTCCGGGTCGAGGCGGCCGTGCAGCAAGC
>CAZILJ010000036.1:0-5967 GCA_964539915.1 uncultured Acidobacteriaceae bacterium
ACCACTTACAGCTCCCGCTACGCCAAATTCCCCAGCTGTTAAGGAGCTAAAGCGGATCTGTGGCAAAACCCAGCCGTGGGTTCATCCTCGCTCTCTTGATAATCGAAGATCTTGATCATCGAAGATCTGGTGATTTTTTGAACAGGAGAGGATTCGGCCTCACCTCGACTCAGCAGAGATGCCGTCGGAAACAGATTCTTGATCAGGGCATCGCTTCAGCGATGCCGCAAACCGCGGGAGAAGAAAAGGCCTTAGCCGCTGGCAGCTGGGGATACATTCACAGCGGCTGAAGCCGGCACTTCGTAGCGCGATGCCAAGACATGCCTGAATGCGCGCCTCGATCCGGATCTCCCCGAGAGCCGCAGGTTTCATCTTCTCGGGTTACTTGCTCGGCGGAACCTTGGCTTCGGCGATCGGAGGCGTGACTGGAACAACCTCTTTGTTCCCCGCTGTTTTCTTCATCCGCTGCTCTTCCTTATCCTTCTTTAACTGCTCGGCCTCGGCGTCGGTGACGTAGCGGAACTGCTGCACCCGGCCGGGATACATCTCCGAGGTGAAAATGCGGTTGTTCTTGTCCGCGATGATGCTGACCAATCCCTGAAATTGTCCTGGCAGAAGACCATGCCCGCCGAAGGTGATGAGCAACCGCTGTTCCTGGTTGAAGACCTGCACGCGGTCCGTCTGGCCATCCGCTACCCAGATGTGGTCATCGGAATCAATCGCAACTCCCTTTGGCCGCGCAAAATATCCCGGCCCATCGCCCGCCTTGCCAAAGGTGCTGATGAACTTGCCATCAGCGTCGAAGATCTCAATCCGATTATTCAAGGTATCGCAGACGTAAAGATTGCCGTCCTTGTCGACCGCGACGGCCGTCGGTTTCGCAAAGTCGCCCGGTGTGGTGAGTTCGTGGCTGTGTCCGGTGGTTCCGATCCTGCGCAGCAACTTGAACGAGTCGGCGTCATAAACTAGCACCTGATCAAGCTCCACATCGGAGACGTAAAGCAGCCGGTTTTCCTTGTCGATCGCCATCCCGCCCGGCTCGGACAGTCCCTCGGTGATAAGGTCTTCCGCCTTGTGGTTCGCATTGAAAACCAGAATATGGTGCAGTCCCGGGTCGGAGACGAAGAGGCGATCGTTGTCGTCCATGGCCAGGCCGATGATGCGCACGAAATGGGCGTGAACCTTGTTCTTGATCAGCTCCACCTCACGCGTTTCCGTGTTGAAAATGAAGATGGCGCCGACCTTCTGATCCGCGACATATAAATTATTCTTGGAGTCCACGGCCATGCCGTAAGGCTCGGCCAGCTGGAACAAAACTTTAGTATCTTCGCTGGCCGCCGTGGTGCCCGCCAGACGGTCCATCCATTTGGATTTCTGGGTGGGAGCAGTCTCGACCTGCGAGAGCTTTTGCGCCGAAAAAAACGCCTGATACCGGATGCGCGCGATGGCTGGCGGGTTCGGCCATACGATGTTCGAGTAATCGATCACTGGAATTTTCTTGGCCCCGGCATCCTTCTTTTTCTTGTCGCCAAACGCGGCCATGGGCGCGAGCAACATCAGGCTCAGCAGCACCAACAACGCGAGCAGGCTCTTGCGATTGCAAATCAGGTTGGCTTCCTGCTTCATATTCATTCTCCACTTCATGGTTTGCATGGAACTACCTCTTCGTCAGATCTTTGTGACAGCTGGCACAAAATTCCGCGTTGTTCACCTGGTCCTTCGCCAGCAGATTTGGCTGGGCCGATGAATGCGGCTGGTGGCACGACAGGCAGTCAATCTTGGCGTGTACCTTGGTGGTGTCGGTCGGGTCGACCACATCCGATATGGGATGGCCCTCGAGCGGATGTCCGCGCCCAAACTTCAGGGGCAGAACCACCACTTTGTTCTTCGCGAAATAGTCTTCCGGAAGCTTCACACTGCCGTTGAAAATCGTGATCACATGCTCCGATTCGAGTTTCTTTGGCTCGGACTCAGGCCCATGGCATTCCAGGCACAGTCCATTCATGGTCTTGGCGCGCAGCAGATGATCGTTGGCGCCGCCGTGCGGTTCGTGGCAGGTAGCGCATCCCTGCTTGAAAGCGGGCTGATGCAGCACGTGTTTCTTGGCTTGCTCGGCCTGATCCGTGTGGCATCCGAGGCAAATGCCGACCGCATTGGTCTTGGGCAATCCTGGCTGGCGGCTGGCATGCGGATTGTGGCAATCCGTGCAATCCCCGGCTGCGCCCGGATGCGGCACTTTCGCGCCTTCAATCTGCTTTGCCTTTTCGTCGTGGCAGGTTATGCACAGCGATTTCGCGTCGGCTTGTGTGAGCACGACTTTTCCGTCCTTGGCCGGCGCATGGCACAGGTCGCACGACTTATCCGCAAACGGAGGATGCAGAAACTGCCGCATCAACTTCGCAGCCGCCGACTGGTGCGGATCATGGCAACTGGTGCAGTCCGCCGTCGCGAAGGGCTGGTCGTGATGCGCCTTCTGCAAGTCCGCCGCCTTGACGTCGTGGCAGTCAATGCACAGAGCTGGAGCGCTCTTGGTCAGATGAAAATCGAACTCCGCCTTGCCTGCCTCGCCTGTCTTATGCGTCGAATGGCAAGTGTCGCAGCCCATGTCGAGGGCGGCGTGCCGGCTGCCTTTCTCGGGGACGTTCAATCCTTGCTGGTGGCAATCGAGACAGAGATTCTGCCCCTTCCCCCCTGACTCGGCTTTCAGCAGTTGATTCTTGTTATCGCTGGTGTGGGGATCGTGACACTTGATGCAATCGCGAACTGCCGGAGGATGCACCGTCCCTTTGAGAGTCGCGGCATCTTTATCGGAGTGACAACTCAGGCAGAGCGCCTGCGGAGTCGAAGTAATCAGCTTGATGCGGGTCACATCTTTGTTGACTCGAACTTCGTGACAGCTCAAGCACCCTGTGGCGATCGCGGAATGCACGGCCTTGCCCTTCGACTTGTCCTCATGGCACTCGAGGCACTTCGCTGAATCCACATTTTTGTCGAGCCGTACCGGATGCTCCTTCGCCACCGTCGGCATCACTTCGATCACAACGAGAAATGCAAGCAACTGGAAAAGCCGGGGGAGGGCCTGACCGATGCTCATTTTCCTTTTCGCACAGCGATTTGGAGAGGTGCGGACCATTGCCAACCGTTGCATGTGCACGATCCTCGCCTTTTGATCAGGAGTATGTGCAGATTCTCGATCGAACGGTAAATTATTGCAACCAATAGCCTTCCCAATCCGGGTCGCGACCGGATTAGGTCCGCGAAATGGAGTCAATCTTCCCCGAATGGGCCTTCTGCCACACCCGCTCGGTGAAATCACGCATGCTCGTTCAGAGCCCTCAACCAATACGGTTCCAGCTAGATTGCACGCGCTTTGTGATTGAAATCACAGCTTGGCGGCGGTGAGTGAATTCTCCAATGCGCCATAAAGAGCTGAGTGTTATGGCTCATTCACGCCCATTTCGTGGAGTTCGACCGCGGACTCACTCGATTGATCTCAAAGGGTTTGCAGGCAAGGCCCAGTGTTGGCGCGGAACGTGCATTGGCAGCATGCGAGGAAGAGGAAAGCTATGGCCCCGTCACTTCGCTCCGCGTGGCGCAACATCTGGCAGACACTCAGTTCCATCAAAACCGGCGTCGTTCTCATTATTCTGGTCGTCATTTTTTCGGCCGCCGGGACGGTCATCTTGCAGCGCCCCATGACCGACCCCGACGATGTGCAGCGCGCCTATTCGCCCGCCATGCTTCGCTTTCTCGACGTCACGGGCCTTACCGACGTTTTCCACACACGCTGGTTCATCGGCTTGATGATTCTGGTCAGTTGCAGCATCATCGCCGCATCGGTAGAGCGTTTTCCCAACGCCTGGCGATTTTTCGCGCGTCCTTATAAAAGTCCCGACGAAAGCTTCCGCAGAGTTCTCCCGACGCAGGCACAGATCCCGGTTGCCGATGAAGAGCAAGCACTGAGCGCAGCCGAACGCGCCTTCCGCCACCTGGGGCTGAAAGCCGAACGGATCGTGCGGCCCGACAGCTTCTCCTTGTTCTCCGAGCGCAATCGCATTTCAGAAATGGCGGTGTACATCGTTCATGCCAGTCTGCTGCTGATTTTCTTTGGCTTCATTGTTGATTCGCTTTACGGCTGGCGCGGATTCTTAATGCTGAGTCCTGGAACAGCCAGCAACCAGATCCAAATGAAAGACGGTGCTCTGCGGACCATTCCATTTTCGATCCGCTGTGACGGCACGGGCGAAGAGACTTACGCGGACGGCAGCCCCAAGCGCTGGTGGTCCAAGCTTGCCGTCGTCGATGGCGGACGCGAAATTTCGCGGAAAGAGATTGTCGTGAACGACCCGCTGGTCTACCAGGGACTGCGCTTCTACCAGGCCAGCTATGGCCGCACCGGCAAGCTCGATCAGTTGATTTTGAACGCAACTTCGGTGAATGGCGCCCCGCGCACGCCACAGGAAATCTCGCTGTCCATGAACCAAACTGTCGCGCTCGACGCAGACACCAGCGTGCAACTGGTCGAGTTCATCCCCGACTTCGTGGTGCAGGACGGCCGGGTCTACGCCCGCAGTAAGGACACTGTCAATCCTGCGGTCCACATGATCGTGACTTCGAAAAAAGCCAACACCAGTGTGAACGTATGGCTGCCCGAGATTCCGGGCGTCGACGAGAACGCATCCTCCCCCTACACATTCGACCCCAAAGATTTGAAGACTGGGATTTATACCGGGCTGCAGGTTTCGCACGAACCCGGCCAGTTTGCGGTGTGGGCTGGAGTCGTACTGATGGCTCTTGGCCTGACGTTCGTGTTCTACGTGGTTCACATGCGCTTCTGGGTTGTACCCGTCCACATGGACGGCCGCACCGGGTTATGGGTGGGCGGTACAGCCAACCGCAATCGGGATGCATTCGAACTTAAATTCAAGAACGTGGTCGAACAAATTCAGCAGGAATTGAAACTGGAAGTCGTGGCCTCCGCCCAGGCGCAGGTCACATCAATCGCCGGAAGGTGAGTCCGGTTACGGAGGAACTGTATGGCAACCGCAAAAGTTGAACAGCATCCCACGCCCGGCACAACGCTGGTCGTCATGGTGGGGTTGGGAATGGCGTTCCTGCTGTTCATCGCTTTTCTGAATGTGGTCAAGAGCGGAAACGTTCTCAGTGAAGCCAACCTGCTCTTTGCTGCCCTGGTTTTCTACGCCGGTGCAGGATCTCTATATCTGGGCTTCGGCGTCACCGGCACCGACGCATACATCAAGTTTGCTTCTTTGATGACGTGGGCTGGACTCCTCGCCAACACCGGAGCTGTCGCCCATCGCCTGCGCCGCCGCTTCATCGGCTTTGAGCGCGAACGGGAATACGCCGACGCGGCGGAGAAGCGCATCGCCGCCATCGAGCCGATGCCCGAGCCGTCGCTCAGCGCCTTCATGACCGCACGCGAAGCGCCGCGGGTGCCGTTTGCCACGCTGCTGGAGCGCGGCCTGCTGACGCCCGGCGCCAAACTGGTCGATGCCAAGCGCCGTCATCGCGCGCTGGTGCGCGCCGATGGCGCGGTTTCATTGGGTGAAGCCGTCGGCTCAATCCACCGCATCGGTGCGCTCGCGCAGGGCCTCGACGCCTGCAACGGCTGGACCTTCTGGCATGTCGAAACGCCGAAGGGTCTCACCGTGATCGACACGCTGCGCGCCAAGGTGCGCGCCGAGATGGGCGCCGCTTAACGGCGCGCCATCGAGAGGGCTCCATGAGCGACTTTGCTGACCTGCAGAAAACCGCGAAGGCACTTCAACCACTGACGCTGCCCGGCAGCCGCACCTTCGCGATCTGGTATGCTGGCGGCTTTTCGGCCCTGATCCTGATCGGCCTCGTCACCCTGCCGTTTAATCCGTTCCTTACGTTTGGCGCCGTCGCGGCCATCCTCGCCATGGTCGTGATGGCAGTCGCGACGATCGCCCCCGGCGCGACCTA
>CAZILJ010000037.1:0-3905 GCA_964539915.1 uncultured Acidobacteriaceae bacterium
ATCCCGCCAGCATCGTGGCCAGCATGCGCGCCGGCGCTGGCGAGTATCTCGATCACTCTGCCGGCTTCGAGCCCTTTCTCGAGGCTCTGACCCGCTTCAGTTCGTCCCGCACCCGCTCCCTCGGAGGAGCAGGGAAGGCTCGGGTGTTTACTTTCCTCGGAGCCAAGGGAGGCGCGGGATGCACCACGGCTGCCGTCAATACTGCGGTGGCGCTGCAGCAATCTCACGGTGACGTGGTTCTTGTCGATTTTGCACCGATCGGCCACGCCGCTCTTCATCTGAACCTGCTGCCGCAATTCGGTGTGCTCGACGCGCTGCAAAATCTTCACCGGCTCGACGGTTCTTTGCTCGATGGGCTCATGACCCCGACCAAGGAAGGCTTGCATCTCCTCGCCGGGCCGCCGCAGCCTTATCCCACCGACCCTACTCCGGGCGAATTGGCCCGCCTGTTCGATCTGCTGGTGAATCACTACAAGTTTGTCGTGGTCGACGTCTCGAGTCGGCTCGACGCCATTACACACCTGCTCTCCGATCTTTCCAACGCAGTGCTCGTCGTTGCCCAGACCGACGTTGTTTCGCTGTGGAGCGCCGGACGCATTCATGCCTTCCTGGAAGAAGGCGCCGGTCGCGACCGGTTGCGCATGATCTTAAATCGCTATAAGAAGATTCCCGGCTTTTCTGAAGATGATGTCGAGCACGCGACGAACTGCAAAGTTCTGTGGAAGGTCCCCAACGCATTCCAGGCAGTTTCGCCTTCCATCGACCACGGCACCCCGGTGGTCCTGCAAGAAGGTCCCGAGATCAGCCGTTCTTACCGCGCTTTAGCTGCGACCTTGGCCGAAGCGTCCCCGAAGTCGGACGGTGATCCCGATCTCGTCTACGATGCCATCGGCGCTCCCAAGAAGGTTCCCGGCGGCCGGCTCAATCTTTCTCCGCTCCGAGCCGGACGCTAGCCCGTACCGAATCGCTAGAAACATCTGCTTGCTTGGGACAGAGAGGGGCTATTCACCTCGAACAGTGTCGGGGCCGCGGGGACGCGCAGGCAGGGTGTTCTTGCGATCAGGTAGTGGCGGCTCGATACTGACTTTTAGTTCCTCGCCGCCGCCGCGGGCGCGGCATCCTGCGGGAACATTTTCAACGCCACTTCCTGAGAGTGCGTTGTCAGTTTCTTATTGACGTCGCTGGCGTTCTCGCTGAGCGTTCCTTTGAGCACGAAATAACCTTCATCTCCCGGATTCTTGCCCTCGCCACGCTCAACAGTGCCCTTGAATTCGAACCCGATCCCGTGGACGACCTCCGTCGTGAAACTCAACTTGCTTCCTTCCAGCTTGCCGCTCTTGAAAAACTGGTCAAGAAAGGCTCCCTTGTCGCTCTCTCCCTCGCCGAATCGAGAAATGAATCCCGTGACGTGGCCCGCTTCCTCGACCGTGACCTGCACAAATTCGCCATCCTTCAGAAACGAGTACATGCCCGAATACGCCTGCGCGCTTTTCGCGTCCGGTTTCGTAGTCGCGGTCGTTTCTGCCGGCCTGGTCGCCGCTTTCGCCTCTTGCGCGAACAATTCCGCAACACCACTCAGCAGTCTCACGGGAAGCACGAACCCAAAGACCATCAACGCCGGAACAATCAAGCCGGAAAAGAAGCGTGGTGGAACACCCATGAACTGAATTTTCTTCATAACACCGTCCCGCACCATCGTACTCCCGCAGTCCCGAGCCACCAAGTGCGGGAGTAGAGCCGCCGTCTCCGTCTGCTCCTGAAGTGCCGTTGGCCGCAAAAGAAAGGGCTCCAGGCCCGCTGAAGCTCCCAATCCCGAAGGTGGCGCGGGCGCGCCCGCCCGCGGCTTTTACTTAAAACTACTTCTTGGTTGCCTTCGCATCCAGGAAAGTCATCCAATTTGTGCCATCGAGCGATACCTCAAACTTAATACCGTAACTCAGAGGCGACAGCACTTTGATCGTCCGCTTCTGCTGGACCTCTTGCCCGTTGTAGTTCTGCGTGCTTGTCCAGGTCCAACCGTCTCCGCTGACCGTTCCCTTCGATATCTCCCGCCGCCCCTGACTGTTGAACGCGTCATAGGTATAGGTATTCTGCCCCGTATCGTAGCCCATGAACGAGGTTGCCTTTCCATCGCCTCCGAGCTCGGGCGGCATCTTGAAGTCCGAGTGCCGCACCAAGAAGTAATTGCCCGGCATCCACTCGCTAGTGTCGGTCGAGGTGAATTTTCCGCCCGCACCCCACGGACCTTGCCCAATCGTCCCTTCGACCGTCCAGGCTCCTACGAAGTAGTCGAGTTTCTTCACTTCTGGACCGGGTTTCGGCGTCATTTGCTCAAACGCAGAAGCCGCAAGAATGAGAGTTGAAATCAGAATTCTCTTCAGATCCACTTGGTTGCTCCTTGCTTGGAAAATCATTCACCAGGATCGTAGTGGACCGATATGCAGCTGACCAGTGGGTTTAGTCAGGCGCCTGCCATGACAATTGTCACGCTTCCGGGTGGTTGTGTTGAAGGCTGGAGGCTGAAGCGCCGCCCGTTACAACTAGCTATTGCTCGCGCCCTTTTTCTTCTCCAGCGCCGCGTAGATCGCCGGATCGGTGCAGATCTCGTAATACGATCTGTCGGTCCACCCCGTCACTGAGAAGTCGGAGGGGTCGATCCGAGGAATCCGGCTCTCTCGCACAACAATCTTGCGGAAGATATCGCGATCGACGGGCACCGTAGCGCTGAACAACCGGTACTCGCCTTTATCCGACGATGCGACTGAGGCCGGCAGGCGCACCTTAAGGGGCTCGAGGGTAATTTCCTTCTCCAACTTGCGGAAAGCCATTTCATTCATGCGAATTCCGCCGAGGTTAAAGCTAAGAATTACATCTTCCGGATTCCCGTTCTCGTCCAGTTCCGCCGCCTGGAAGGCGTACACGTGGAACGGTCCCGCCTGCGGTTCCATGACCTTGCGAACTTTCTTGTTGCACGAAGACAGTCGGTCGCTCTCATTGAGCGCCTCCGAGATCATGATCTGATGCTCGCCATCCATCAGATACAAGGGCGCCGACTCCTGCAGCGTGATGCCCACACCCAGTTCTAGTTGCGGCATGCCCGAGCGCTGCATCAGTCCGTTATAGCCGCGCACAATTTCGATGATCTCCCGCGCCAGAACGCACATGCGGCTCACCGCCAGCCCGGGTTCGCCTTCGCGCTCGAGAATTGCCAGAATGATTGCATCGCCCTCCAGGAACACTTTCTGGGCGCCGTACTTGACCAGAAGTTTGTTCACCGGATCGTAAAAATTCAAGCTGAAGTACGAGGCGGGATTCAAGCCTTTTTCCATCATCGTCCGCGTCAACCGCGTGGAATCTCGCACATCCGCCTTGAGCACCACGTGGCGCAGCACTCGTTCCCCGTCCGTTTGCTCCTGCTCTTCAGGAAGCAGAAACTCGTAGAGAGTCCCGTTCACGCGCGACAGTTCCTGCAAGCGCTCGTTTCCCACCAGGTTTACCGAATCCATGGCCGCATTCAAAACTTCCAGCCGTCGCAAATCGCGGTGGTAGTGAAAGAAATCCCCCAGGAACCGCGCAGCTACTTTGGCGCGCTCGGCCCCGCGGCAACTTGCCACCTTCGCGACCGCCGCATACAAGCTGTTGGGCGAGAGCTTGCCGTGTTCCTGAATCATGCGCTCCACCCGATCGCATTCTGTCCGGTCGATCAGGGCATTTTTCAACTGTTGAGGATTAATGCGCGGAGCATATTCGCTGAGCAGCGGTACGACGTGGTAAGAGGCGATCACGTTTTCCATCACACGCTCGTCTTCCAGCAGCCGCACCCACTCCGCCAAGCGCTCCTGATGAGCGAGTCCTTCTTCAGAATCCTCAGGCGTACCCGTCCCTACCAGTTCCCGCGCATTCTC
>CAZILJ010000038.1:0-2920 GCA_964539915.1 uncultured Acidobacteriaceae bacterium
CGCGAATGTTTTCAGGCAGGTCGTTGAAATATTCGGTACCGTGCCCTCCACGTGCTGTGAACAGCGGGCCGCAGGTGAATAACTCGGCACCCAAGGCTTCCCCGCCGTTGACCGTGGAACGAACTTTGCGCACAACGTTCAGCCCATCGCCGAGGCTTCGAACCGTGGTCACGCCGCTGTAGAGATAGGCAGCCAGATCGCGCCGCATGCTCTCCTCGGGATCGTATTTGCTCGTGTCAGGATAGAAACCACCGGGCGCACCGAGATGCACGTGAGCGTCGATCAGCCCGGGAAGAATGGTTTTGCCCTGGGCCTCGATCACTTCCGCTTTTACCGACTTCGGATCGGGCCCGGCGCCGTCGTAGACCTCGGCAATTTTCCCGGCCTGAACCAGCACCGTTCCATTCTCAATGATCTTGCCGTCGCCAACAAAGATGAGCGCTCCCCGAATCAGATAGGTATCGCCCCTGGCAAGCTGCCGGTTCAAGACTTTGGTCTTCGCAATGCCACTGCGCGTGTGCATCTGCCACGCACCGAGCAAGAGGAACGGCGCCAGCACCACCGCCAACCACAACTTCGCAGATGCGCGAATCTTCTCTTCTTTTTCCCAGCGGAACAACTTGTAAGAGATGAAGAGCCCGACAATCGTGGTAAGGATCAGCGCCAGCATGGGTTCCATATTTGCGCCAATCCCCTCCTGCCGCAGGAGCATTCCCTGAATGCCCGTCACCATGTAGCTCGCCGGGACGAACTGGGTCACAACCAGCAACCAGGGGGGAAACATGGCAAGAGGGAATGTTGCGCCACTCAGGAACAGCATGGGAAGGTAAATCAGCTGCACGATCAGCTGACTTTCCTGCATCGAGTTCACAACCGAGGCGAGGATCAAACCGATGGACCGAAAGCCGGCGATGGCAATACTAATAAAAAGTAATATCGAGAACATCGACCGGGGCCAGGGCATTCCGTACATAAAATGTGCCAGCGTCAGAATCAGAATTACGTTGGGCATGTACAAAATCCAGCCGGTGACCACGGAAGCGACGAGCAAGGGAGCGGGAGTGATTGGCGTAACTCTGTAACGCCGCAGAATATTGGCTTCGCGCTCCTGCACCGCTCGTATGCCCGCGCCCATCAGTCCGTTGCCGAGAATGCCAATGATAAGAACCATGGCGATGACCATCGTGATGGCTGCGCCGCGCTCGGCATGCATCGCCTGTCCGAAGATGAAAAAGAAAATCAGCGGGAAAAGGTAGTTGAAGAAAATGACAGAACGGTTGCGCAGAGCCAGTTTCAGGTCGATGGATATCAGAGCCTTATAGCTTTTCATTGGCGGAGGCTCTTTCCGGTCAGCTCGATAAATACATCTTCGAGACTCGGCTGCTTCAGGCGAACGTCAGTCAGTTCGAGTCCTTGCTGGTCAATCCACTTCACTAGATCGACCAGCGTGGCCGCCGGGCGGCGCGAGTGAACCGTCAGCGTATGGCCGGTGGAATCCAGAGCGCTTTCGGTGGCTTCCACCCATGGGGGGCGAGGCTCCGGGAAAGCAGTAGCACAGGTCACGACGATACTCGACGCATTGCGACTCTGCTGCTGCAGGCGACTGGGAGTATCCAGCGCTATGATGCGGCCTTCGTCGACAATCGCGACGCGATCGCACAACCGCTCAGCTTCTTCGATGTAGTGGGTAGTGAGGAGAATCGTTCGCTGTTCCCGCTTCAACTCTTCGAGCAAGGTGTGAATCTCCGCTCGGACTTGCGGATCGAGTCCGGTTGTAGGCTCATCGAGGAAAATGAGTTGCGGGTCATTCACCAGCGCCAGGGCCAGAGCAAGCCTCTGCTTTTGACCGCCGGATAACGTGCCGTAAAAAGCGTTCCGCTTCTCTTCGAGTTGTAATCGCTTCAGGAGTTGGTCGAGGTTCACATTGCGGCTATAGAACGAGGCGAACACGTCCATGGCCTCATGAACTCGGATTTTCTCGGGCAGGTTCGTGGCTTGCAGACAGACACCGATGCGGTCCTTGAGCCGTTGGCGCTGCGTGTCGGGATCGAAGCCGAGCACGGCGACTTGACCACCGCTGCGAGCACGCAGGCCTTCAAGAATCTCGACTGTCGTGGTTTTGCCCGCGCCGTTCGGCCCGAGCAGTCCGAACACTTCTCCCGACTGGATTTCGAAGTCAATGCCTTTTACGGCTTCCACTTCGCCGTAAGACTTCTTGAGGCCCTGTACCGAAATCGCTGGCGAAGTCGAACTCATATGAGATCGACAGGCTACTGGAGAACGAAAGGCTAGTCAAAAAGGTCCAGCTGGATTCCCAGCTGGATTCAAAGATGTGGCGCAGCGGGTGGATGGGGTTACGGGGAGGTTATCGAGACCCGACTGCGCCACCGAAGGGAACACGACTGTGAGTCGCTGGTCCCCTTTACGTCTTCGAAAGAGGTTAGGCCATGGCTTCCTCGGAGGCTGTTCAAAGTTGCTCACTTTTTGAAAATATCTTGCCGCGTAATTACATTCCCAGGAGGTTGTTTTGCAGTTTGGCGTAGCCTTGCTCACTCGCCCAGAGATCGAGCGGAATGGATGCCAGTTCGTCTACGAGCGGCTCGGCGCGCCCATTTTTCGTGAGATCGACACTCTTAATATATGTCTTGCAGGTGTCGCATGACTCGACCCGAATGTAATCGAATTCGCTAGCCGTGAACACCGGGAGATGCTTGTCGTTCTCCTCGCCGCATCCCGGACAAACGATCCGCCGAAACTCCCATTCGGCGAGGCAGAAGGAACAAACCATCGATCGCGCACCCCCATCGCCCAGCGGGCGCAGCACACCGAGAACCGGCTTTCGATTGCAGAAAGGACATAGCGCGCGCGAAGTCGAAGCCGGGCGCAACGAGGCGTGGGAACGCAACAGTTCGGCGTAGGG
>CAZILJ010000039.1:0-4197 GCA_964539915.1 uncultured Acidobacteriaceae bacterium
CCCGGGCAAATCACCGCCCAGGACTTGCGCAATGTCTATCGCATTGAAAACGTGGACGTAGCGACGCGGGTCTATGGAGTCGTAGGCGCCCCCATCGCCCATTCCCTGTCCCCCGCAATCATGAATGCGGCCTTTCGCCGCGAGAATGTAAACGCCGTCTATCTGAGCCTTCACGCCAAGACCCTGAAGGATCTGCTCACCTGCGTGCGGGAGATTCCGATCCACGGCATCAGCGTGACTATGCCGTATAAGGAAGCGATCCTTCCCCATCTCGATAACACCGACGCCCACACCACCAAGATCGGCGCTTGTAACACGGTCGTCCGCGCCCAGGATGGCAAACTCTACGGCTTCAACACCGACGCCGCCGGCATCGTGCGCCCTTTGGAACGTCGACTGAATACGCTCGAAGGCGCTCGAATCCTAGTGATCGGAGCTGGAGGCGCGGCCCGCGCAGCCGTGTTTGGCCTCAAGGAAAGAGGGTCGGAAGTCTACATCCTGAATCGCAGCGCGGCTCCAGCCAAAAAGCTTGCACACCAGGCTCGGGCTCGCATTGTCAAACGTCCTGAACTGAAGAAACTAGCCTTTGATGTAATCATCAATGCCACTCCGGTTGGCATGGGCAATCTTCGCGAATCGCCACTGCAGGAGCAAGAGATCAATGCCCGCTATGTCTTTGACATGATTTATGATCCGCCGGAAACCCGCTTCCTGAAACTGGCCAAAGAACGGGGCGCTCAAGTCATCCCCGGCATCGAGATGTTCGTCCATCAGGCAGCTCGGCAGTTCGAAATCTGGACCGGAAAACCCGCACCCTGGGACGAAATGCTCCGCGTCGTTCTTTTGGCGTTGCAGGAGCGTGCCCACCGCTCCGCTGCGGGAAAATAACGCAATCCGATGCAGCTCGCTAAGAAAAAGTTGCATTTTCCTCTATGCACAAAGTAATATGCAGTTAGGGAATGCTGATCTAAAGCATTCCCGAGTAATTAGACCCTTGGTACCGCCCGTTCCAACCACTCGCATTAAAAGCTTTGGCGAAAAACTCGACGTGAGAGGTGGCCCGGTCCGCCTCCATCCCGGTTCGGAGAGTTCACTATGGCGTGGTACGCGTACTGTCTTACCGAGCACCAAACCCTTCCCAATGGAACCCGCACTCGCCGCCCTTTCCTGCTTGAGGGTGTTCAAGGAGTGAACGGCGCTGCGGTTTTGAGCTATCCCAGTGGTGAATTCGCAGTCATCGTCAGCGAATACGACCACACGGCAGGTGAACTTGACCAGAAATCCGCGATTGAACACGCTCGCGTGGTCAGCAACTGCTTCCGGAATTCCACAGTCCTACCCTTCAAGTTCGGCACCATTTTCGACAGCGATGACGCACTTCGGCTGGCCGTCCGGGTCAACCGGCGGGCTTTTGGCCTGAGCGTCGCCAAACTGCGCGGAAAATCAGAAATGCACATCAAACTCGTCGTCCGGGACGGTTCCCTGCGCGAGGCGATGATCGACATTGAACTACCCGACACCGTCGGCGGCGACTATCTGTCGAAGCTGAAGGTGAAAGCGTCTCGGGAACGTGAGCGCCAAACCAAGGCCCGCGCGCTGTCGGTACAGGTACACAAGCTGTTTAACCCGCTCGAGGAAGAAGTGAGCTGCAAAAAAGTCGCACCGGAAGGCATGTTGATCGATATCGCCCACCTGATCGATTCCAAGAGTGTGGAAAAGTACCAGAACCGCTACACCACCGCCGCCAAGCAGTTGAAGAACTGCGAAGTCGCGATCAGCGGTCCCTGGCCTCCCTATCATTTTCTACCTGGAAAGCTGCGCACCGTCGCCGGCAACAGCTAACAGCTGTAGATCAGTTCGCACTGAACCCGGGCCCATGGCTGCCCATCAGCAGCCATGGGCTTGTTTCCTTCGTTTCGGCTTTGAATTTGTGCATCGTGTATGCATTGTTCTGCACTTTGCTTTGCCCTCGAATTTCCACGGATCTTCTTGCCCAAACCTTCCCGTTCTAACTAAGTCGTTAATGTTCATGGATTTATCGTTTCCCGTGATCCGGACCACTGGAACTTCCAACTTTGGCGCGGCAAATGCTTCTACTCTGGGTAATAAAGAGGCCGCAAACTCTAGCAACATGACCTTCACTCTCTTCGATTCTCCGCGTCACTTCCCGAACCGTTCCGGCTGGCGGAACGGACATTGCCTTTCCTGACATTGCCTACCAATTCGTGACCTCTTGAAACATGGCCCCAGAAATGGGGCCATTTTTTGCCTTTTTAATTTTAATGAGCGGTCGAAGTTCTCTATCTATCGATCGTGCCGAAACACTGGACAGCGCTCAGCGTGGCGCCAGGGTTCCGTAGCGCGTAATCGTGTAGCCGAGCGCTGCCCCAAGGAAGACATCTGAGGGAAAATGGGCGAGGGTGGTGATGCGAGAACAACTGATAGCTGCTGCGAAACCGTACGATACCCACGGCACCCAGCGGTGGTTGTGGTAACGGCTAGCAACCACCGTGGCGACCGAGAAAACACCAGCCGCGTGTCCCGATGGGAAGGAACTGCCTTTAAACGGCGACTTGCCGCCACTAAAGAATGTGTCGTTAAACGATCCCGAGGCGACAACGTCGTTCGGTCGTTTCCGGCGAGTGATCGCTTTCATCGCCAGGTCGACTACGGCGCTATCCGCATAAGCCTCCCCGGCAAGCAAAGCCGTACTGACCTGATAAGAGTCGTGCCGAGCGTAACCTGCAACCAACAGCGTAGCCGGCAGAGCGACCACTTCCGCGGTTGTAATAGACGAATCAAAGACATCGTTGATGTCGTCCAGGTTCCTCGCATGGGAACGAAAATAGGGCATCGCGTGCGGATCGGCCAGGATCAGTCCAGCCGTCCCGCCAGCAATGGCAATCGTGGGCAACAGGTAGCGCCCTTTCGCCAGCTGTCCAGGGAATGTCCAAATGATTTTCTGATCGTGAAGAAAGTCTTTGGGCAAAGACCGCCAAGTTAGCTTTCGTTCCCCTCCCGGGTCATTCGCATGTTTGGCGGCTCGAGCTACCTCTGACGGACTTTCCGGAAGACTGCCCTTCCCGTCTTGACCGCAGGCGCGATCGAGCGCGCTAAACATGCCCGTGCAAAGGATGAAAACGAGGAGCGGCCGCGTCCGGGTTAAGTTCATGGAAGCCCTTTTGATGCAGGTTTCCACCGCGGGGTAGCCAGGGGATCCCTTTCCCACGAGGAACGAAAGACAGGGGCTCGCTGTTTCGTTCTCGCACGTCGGTCAGATACACTGACCAACGACCATGACTCGAGCTCATTCTAGTTCCAGAACGATCGCCGCCAAAGTTTGCTTCATATCGTGTTCGGTACGTTTTGGCAGACTGCGGCCCGCGCCCAAAACCAGCAGCCCAAGCCGGCGCCCTTGCCCTTCGCAAACGAGCCCCAGTCCCGGGCACAGCTGGAGAACTTTCCCGCTCGCCTGCTCGAGGAACTTTCTTCCATTAAAGCCGCCGCACTGTCAGACGATTACGCCTACCGCCAAGTCGCACATTTGACAGAAAACATCGGCCCGCGCTGCAGCGGATCTCCGCAAGCCAAAGCCGCGGTAGACTATGTCGCCGCCGAGTTGCGCCAGCTCGGTCTAGATGTCCAACTCGAGGAAGTGAAGGTACCGCACTGGGTCCGCGGCGCCGAAACCGCAGAACTGACGGAGTACGCCGGCCAAGCCGCGGGAACCGCGCAGAAAATCGTCCTGGCAGCGCTCGGAGGCAGTACTTCGACGCCCGCCGAGGGCACCACGGCCGACGTGGTCGTAGTCCACAACTTCGGCGAACTGAAATCTCTCGGTCGCGAGAAAATCACCGGCAAGATCGTGCTCTTCAATGAAATCTTCGATAAGCAGAAGGCGGCGGGCGGCATGGCATTCATCGCCTACGGAGAAGCCGTGCGCTACCGCGGCGCCGGCCCCAAGGCCGCGGCTGATCTCGGCGCGGTCGCCGCTCTGGTTCGCTCGGTCGGCAGTGCTGACTTCCGTCTTCCGCATACCGGCTTCAGCGCCCCGGCAGGAATTCCCGCCGGAGCGGTCACGGCCGAAGATGCCGACCTGATCGCGGATCTTTCCCTGCAAGGCAAAGTTCGCATGCACCTCACCCTGACTCCGCAGAAGTTACCTGACGTGACCAGTTACAACGTCATCGCCGATCT
>CAZILJ010000040.1:0-3189 GCA_964539915.1 uncultured Acidobacteriaceae bacterium
ACGGTGATCGTGCCTTGCCTTACGACGTTATACACATACCCGGGATGATAATGCCATGCTCCGGTCGTCTCGCCGACCGCCGTCTTGAGCGTTCTGGCTGTCAGTGTTGCCGGGCCGTTCCACCATCCGATGTGGTCGCTCGTGCCGACCCACAATTCGAGGGCGACCGCAGCATAGATGACTCCACTTACCAGGAGGCTGAGACCGAGGACTAACGTCAGTTTATGCCTTGAGCAATATGTCGTCATAAGCTTATCTCCTTTGCGCCGGTCGAGCCGGCATGGTGTAGCGACGCGTGCGATCTTCGCCTGCCGGCTTGCTAAGGTCAATGCAGCGGCGCTCCTTTTCGCATCAAATTCCGATCAGAAGTTAAGTGCTTCATTGCAGTCGGGATGAGAGCCCATCTCCGAGAGGTGCAGTCTTTGTGATACGCTATTGCTCGCGCAGGGACCCCCATGCCGGACGCAACTCAGGCCTCCGCAGTCCGCCGCTTCGGCGCCTTTGAGATAAACCTTCAAGCAGGAGAACTGCGGAAGCGCGGGATGCGGTTGCGGCTATCCGGGCAGCCTTTTCAAGTGCTGGCCGTCCTGGTCGAACATGCCGGAAATGTGGTCACCCGGGAGGAACTCCATTCCAAGCTGTGGCTGTCTGACACCTTTGTCGATTTCGATCACGGGCTAAACAATGCGATAGCGCGGATTCGCGAGGTACTGGATGACTCCTCGGAGACACCGCGATATGTCGAGACGATTCCGCGCCGAGGCTACCGCTTCATCGCACCTGTGGCTGATGTTCGGCAGGTGACAGAATCTGCTTCCTCCGCAGAATCGACAGTCAGCCCTGCGCCCAAGATCGCTTGTCCGGATGCTCCGTCGCCTTCTGTTGTAACTGCTGCAAAACGGTTCCCATCCAGGCGGCTGCAGATGTGGCTCGGAGGTGTCGCTGTTCTGGGCGTCGCTGCCCTGCTATTCGTGCTGTACCGAGGTAAGAGTGCAAAAGGCTGGAGAGGACCAGCGATTACGTCTCTGGCGGTATTACCTCTGAGCAACCTGTCGGGCGACCCCGAACAAGAGTACTTCGCCGACGGCATGACCGAAGCCCTGATCGCGGAACTGGGGAAAATCAGCGCTCCGCGCATCATCTCGCGGCAGTCCATCATGCAGTACAAGGGCAGCAAGAAGGGGTTGTCCGAGATTGCCCGGGAACTCAACGTGGATGCAGTCTTGGAGGGCACTGTCGAACGCTCTGGGGATCGGGTCCGGGTGCTCGTCCGCTTGGACCAGGTTTCGCCAGAGGGTCAACTCTGGTCCAACCAATACAACCGCGACATCCGCGACTTGCTGCGGCTACAGGATGAGATTGCGCGTGCGGTCACGGATGAAATCCAGGTCAGGCTGACTCCTGATGAACGAATTCACCTGGCGAGCAGCCGTCCTGTGGACCCGGAGGCGCATGATGATTTTCTCCAGGCTGAATTTTTGGTCAACAAGCGCAACGAACGCGATCTGCAGGCTGGGATTACGTACTTCAAGAAAGCGATCGAAAACGATCCTGCTTATGCGCGGGCATACGCTGGATTAGCGTGGGCCCTCGTCAACCTGGCTCACTTGGGAACACACCGCACAAAAGATATTTTGCCGCAGGCGAGGGCGGCAGCGGGCAAAGCACTGGAGCTCGATCCTTCCATGGATGAGGCTCATGTTTCCCGCGCCATGGTTCTCCTACTTGAGTGGAATTGGTTCGAAGCAGAAAAAGAGCATCGTCTTGCTCTCACGCTGGCTCCCAATTCTTGGGAAGCTCATCGATCATACGCATGGTATTTGATGAACCTGGGGCGATTTGACGAGGCAAGGGCGCAGACTAAATACGCGGAGGAATTAGATCCGGTTAGCCCTCTGAGTAGAAGCCTGTTGGCGTACGTGGACCTGCTTTCAGGTCAGACCGACCTTGCTATTGAGGAGTTCAAGAATTCCGACTGGGACCTTGGGCTTGGATTCGCGTACGGAGTGAAGAAGATGTACCCCGACGCCGACGCTGCATTTCAAAGGGTTGCCAGCCAATGGGGGCGCGAGCCCGTTGTTGTCGCGAATCTCGCCTGGGTCTATGGTCTCGCCGGCAGAAAGCACGATGCGCAGAAGTTGATTGATGAGCTAAACGAAGTCGCTCGCCATCGTTACGTCGCGCCTGCTCTGTTTATGAATGCCTATCTCGGCCTTGGCGACAAAGACGCAGCCCTCACATGGATGGAAAGGGGAATTGAAGAGCATGACCCAGGGTTGATCGGTTCGAGGGTATATCCCATCCTGGATCCCTTACGCTCCGAGCCGCGCTTTCAGGCTGCGCTGCGCCGCATGAACTTCCCGCCCTAGATCCAGCGACCCCCGAAGCGGAAAACTCTCCGAGGCAGAGCACGCAGGCGGTAACTGGCGTAACCAGGCCATTTCACTCAAATCCCCTTCTGGGAAGACAGATGAGTGTAATCGCGATTTTTCGTCAAATGAGCTTCCTTTGTTGAACTCAAGAAGTTGACCCAGAGTGCCGGATATCTTAACCTTCTGCCTCAACACCTTTGTGCTATCGCTCGTTGGCCGGAGGCCATTGTGAGAGAATCACTGAAAAATAACTTCGGTTCCGCCACGCCTGTTTTTCGCGTTAGGGACGTGGATGCCAGCGTTACTTACTACCTCAGCGCTCTCGGCTTCGAGTTGCGATGGCGTGCGGGTGACGGGTTTGCATGCGTCGCCCGCGAAAACTGTTCGATATTCCTCACCAATGACAACCAGAGCCAGCCACGCATGTGGGTTTGGATCGGCGTCCAGGACGTTCGTGCTCTGCACACGCAGTACCTCGCTTCGGGTGCGAAAATTAGGAACCCACCGAACAACTTCGAGTGGGCATTAGAAATGCAGGTCGAGGATCTCGACGGTAATGTCCTGCGGATTGGGTCGGACCCGGACAAGGAGCAGCCCCTCGGTACATGGCGTGATGCTGACGGAATTGGTTGGAGACATCTCGGCGATGGGAAGTACGAGCGCCTAGCCAGATGAGAGTGTTTCCACGTGACTTTTCATGGCTCGGTTAAATTCTTTGCTTACCTGGCCAACTGTCGCTATCAGGCCATTACACTCAAAACCCCTGGGTCGCAGGGGGTCAATGAGTGAAATCGGGGATTTTGCGCCAACCATCACG